>JAUNJS010000100.1 GCA_030533125.1 Eubacteriales bacterium
TTACGATCCGGACAGATCCTTACGATTCGGACAGGATCCGGAAATAAGACAGAATTCTGTTTCTCCGCCCGCGCGCGTCAGCGTGCGGGCGGAATGTGTCTGAGGAGGCAGAGGAGGAGACGATGGCAGACCAGGTTACAACTTATCAATGCCCGGCATGCACCGGCCCGCTTCATTTTGACGGAAAAATCGGAAAACTCAAGTGCGATTACTGCGGCAGCACCTATACGACGCAGGAGATCGAGAAGCTCTTCGCGGCGAAAAATGAATCCGCCGTGCAGGCGCACATGCAGGCACAGCAGAAAGCGGAGGCGGAGGCGGCCGCGGGAGCACAGGGGGCAGCCGCAGGGGGATCTGCAGCCTCCGCGGGCACAGGCGCCGCGGGCGGCGGCCACACAGCGGCAGCGGGATCCGCGGGGACCTCGGCAGCGGGATCCGCAGCTGCAGGAAGCGCATCTGCCGGGGCATCCGGCGGTACATACTCCGGGACTTCCGGAGGCGCATCCGCTGCCGGCACTGCTTCCGGATGGGGAAACGACGCCGCAAAAATGCGCGCCTACAACTGCACCTCCTGCGGGGCTGAGCTGATCTGCGACGAGACGACCGCCGCGACAAGCTGCCCGTACTGTGGCAACAATACGATCATCCCCGGCCAGTTTTCCGGCACCCAGAAACCGGACTACGTCATTCCTTTTCAATACGAGAAAAAGGACGCCATTAACGCCCTCAAACATTACTACAAGGGAAAGACCCTGCTTCCCGGCTCTTTCAACAATTCGAACCACCTGGAGGAGATCAAGGGCGTATATGTCCCGTTCTGGCTCTTCAGCGGACATGTGGATGCCAGCGGAGTCTACGATGCCCGCCAGGATGAAGTCTTTCGGCAGGGCGAGTTCCAGGTCACCCGCTCCAGGCACTACGAAGTCGACCGCGAAGGCACGATTTCTTTCAGCCGCGTGCCGGTCGACGCGTCCACAAAGATGCCGGACGACCTCATGGACAGCATCGAGCCCTTCGATTACAGGTCCATCACAGAATTTTCCCTTTCCTATATGCCGGGTTATCTGGCGAATAAATACGACGTCAGCCAGAAGGAGAGCGCCCGCCGCGCCGAAGACCGCGCCCGCAACAGTGCCCGGGACGCGCTCGACGCCACTGTGCGCGGCTACACCAGTTTCAACACCCGCAGGCACGACGAAACAATCTACAACGACAAGACGGAATACGCCGTCTTTCCGGTGTGGCTCCTGAGCACCAGATGGCAGGGCCAGAACTTCCTTTTCGCCATGAACGGACAGACCGGCAGAATGACCGGGAATCTTCCTGTTTCGAAGGCAAAACAGACCCTCTGGTTTCTGATCGTCTTCGCCGCCTGCTTCATGCTGTTCGGCTCCTTCCTCCTCACCGGGGAGGACACGACGACATCCTCCTACATCATCGCGCTTGCCTTTGCGCTGATCCCGGCAGCCATCGTCAATGCCGTACTTGTCAGTCAGATGAAACCGGTCGCCCAGGAGAGCCGTGCCGCGGCCTACGTGACAGAGGGAGGCATGCATCTGCGCTCTCAGAATGACCGGTATATCCGGACGACCGAGTCCCGCGTGAAGATCCAGAATGCCCAGCCGCAGGGTGGAGGAGCCGCCGGCGGACACCCGGGCGGACCGATGGGCGGTCCGATGGGGCATGGCCCCCACGGAGGCCCGCCGCATGGCGGCGGCCGCCCCGGCCGCAGATAAGATCCTGTTACCGGAGAGCGGAAGAACGCGGGCTGTCACGGCAGTGTCCGTCCCGGCCGCAGATAAGTTCCTGTAACCGGAGAGCGGAAGACCGCGGCGTGTCACGGCAGTGTCCGTCCCGGCCGCAGATAAGGACCTCCTTTCAGAGCGCGGATCCCCGGCGCAGATCACAACGGCGGCGATCCAGCCTGTCTCTATGGGAACCCGGGCATTTTCACGGGGATCCGATCCCTTCATGAGAAATGAACGAAAAGGTGCCTGCAGACGCTGCCATTGAAGCAGTCTCTGCAGGCATCGCTGTGAACAGATATCCGGGAGGATTGGAATGCGCTGTCAAAAACAGTTGATCAATCAGGAGAGCGCGGTCCGCTGGGCACCGGCTGCGGCAGTCATGCTTCTGATTTTCGTTCACTCCGCGATGCCCGCCGATCTGTCAAGGGAGGAAAGCGGTTTTGTTGTCAATATGGTGATAAAACTCTTCCCGATCCCGCTGTCGACGGAAATGCTTACTTTCGCAATACGAAAAACGGCGCACTTCATAGAGTACTGTATACTCGGTCTCTGCCTCAGAAGAGGCGCGAAAACAGGAATCTGCTCCTTTCTGGCCGGAGCGGCATATGCTGTGACAGACGAAATTCACCAGTATTTCGTGCCGGGCAGAAGCTGCGAAATCAGGGATATCTGCATTGATGCCGCCGGCGTACTGGCCGGTGTTGTCCTGATGGGCCTGATCAAAAAAATCACAGCCCGCATCCGGCCAAAGATGTGAACTGTGACTTGTTAAAAATACGTTCCGGGAAGCTTCTGAACGGCTCCTGACCCGCATAAAGCGGAGAAGTACTTGCGAAATTCTGCCGCTTTGCGCAAGGGATCATTTGCATGCGCCCAATCCGGATAAACCGGAACCGGCAGTCTCGAAATTCTGCCATTTTACGCAGAAAATCATTTGTAAGCGCCGAATCGACATCAATCAATGGAATAATACATCATCCATACTTTCCCGTTCTCGTCGTAGCAGACCTCAAGGACGCCTTTATTCTTATACGCATAGCTGCCGCGGTCTTTTGACTTGTAATATGCGTTTGTATAGCCGTCCCACGTCGTTTCTGTTTCTTCTTTTGTCTTTTTCCATTTTGCTTTTTTCAGGGCTGCATCGACCCTGTTTTTCGCCATGCCGACTTTGACTCCGTAGAATGAAACGCTTTTGTCCAGAATAAAGAGATCCCACATTCCTTTTTTGTTTTCTCTTTTGTAATGGACTATAATTCTTGTTTGTAACTGTCCTTTTCTTGATGTTGTTTCTCCTTTCAGGTAGACGCGCTGAGAGCCTATCCCGAATTTCTGATTCAGCCAGAGTTTTTTTGCCGCTTGCGGCGCCGTCAGGCTTATAATGCCGTTATTCACATTCGGCACAGTCGTCTTAACTGTGACTTTACACGTGGCCTTCTTCCCGCTTCCGTCCTTCGCGGTTGCCGTGATCTTCGCTGTTCCCTGTTTGATGCCCTTGATGACGCCGTTCCGGTCCACAGTCGCCACCTTCTTGTTGCTGCTTTTCCACGAAACCTCCTCGTTCGTGGCATTTTCCGGGGAGACGTACGCGCCGAGAGTCGTGGTCTCGCCCTTTACAATGGTGAGGCGCGTTGTCGTCAGCGTTACCTTGGTGACCTTCACTTTTCCGACTGCCGCCTCAGCCTGCGTAACGAAAGGGGACGGCAGAGATGCCGGCAGGGACGAAGCCGACAGAAACATGAGGAGCAGGAACATTGAGAGTATTCGTTTCATATTACGCATTTGTGTCACCTCCGTGGATGATAGTATAGAGCCCGTGGCGTGTCCGCTTACTCTGAAATTTACCTTCTCTAAAAAACTATACTACAAAAAATGTACATAATGAAATGTACACTGAGAAAAATGTGTATAGTATATAAAGTGATATGGGGCATAAAAGGGCACTCTCTCTTTTGAGGGAGTTTCGCGAAGCACTCGTGAAATAACTTGTGAAACAACCCTGCCTGATTCGGCTGTGGAAAACAGCGGGCTGCTGTAGTAAAATAGACAAATGCCGTATGAATGAATGTAAAGAGATTATAATGCGGGGCTGAGCGGATACAAGCGGGTATAAAGAGGGCGGCGGGAATCGGGAGAGAATAAGGATAGATATGAGCAGAAACAATTGGAGAGAGCTGTTTTCAAAGACCATGCTGGCCAACGGAGAGCAGTATTATAAGAGCGGGAAGGCGAAGCGGCTTCAGGAGGAAGACGAGGGTTTCTCAGCTACGGTGCGCGGAACGCGCAACTACAGGGTGCGGATTGAGACCCGGTGGGACGATGGCTGTGAAATACTGACAGACATGTCCTGCACCTGCCCGCACGCGAGGGACGGGAATGTATGTAAGCACATGGCGGCGGTCCTGTTTCTGATTGAGAAGGAATTCTATCCCCTGATAGTGGACGAAGAGTATGAAAGGAGAATTTCAAGCTCTGTTCCCCTGACGAAGGGGCAGCAGGAAGGGCGGCGGAAGGGAACCGGCGGCGCCGGAAAAGGCGCGCAGGGCAGCAAAGGCGGCAGCGGAAAAGACCGCGGCACCGGAGCGGTCCGGGAGCCGGAGGATCTGTCGGCGATTCCGGAAAACATGGGCTGGGCCGGGGATATCCTCGCGCTGCAGCGGCAGGAGCTCGCGCAGCGCAGAAAGGAGCAGGAGGATGAGAAGACATCCGCTGCGCCGCCCCGCCACATGGAGCCGTACCGGTATTTCCAGTATGAGAAATTCGAAAGAAACCTGAAGATCGAGCCGGCGGCGCGCCAGAAGGCAAAGAAGCTTCTGAATGCGGACGCGCTCAAAGGGGTGGAGGTGAAGGTCGGCTACGCGACGAGGAATCCCTGGGACAACCGGGACGCACCCACGGCGATGCACGGCTTCGCGTCAGCGCGCTTCGACAACGGATATGAATCGGTGCGGATCGTATTTGACGCGGAAAATGTCGTGGAAGCGAACTGCAGCTACTGGAAGTGCCGGAGAGGCTTTTTTGACCAGCGGATCGGGGAGCCGATCAAAGTGTGCGAGCATGAGCTCGCCCTTCTGTCGCTGGCCTGCGAGTATCTGGAGAAAAACAATCCGGGCGACGCGACTTCCATCGGAGGCAGTAACCTTCTGAATCTGGCAGGCCGGGGTGCCGCGGCTGTTCCGGGCGCCGGCCAGGGCCAGTACCAGCTTGCGGACGCCGACGCTTTCTCCGCGCCCGCGCTGCAGATGCAGCCGGTCGTCAACTGGGAAGAGGACGGGGAGAACAGCATCCCCACAGTCTTTTTCCGTGTCGGGACGTCGCGCCTGTATAAAATCAAAAAAATCGGCGAATTCGTGAACGCGATGAAAGCCGGGGAGGAGATGAAATTCGGTACAAAGACGATGATCCGCCTCGGCGAGGCGCTTCTGGAAAAGGAAGCGGCTCCCTGGTACCGCTTCATGCAGGACGCGCTCCGCGAGGAGCAGCTCCGGAACCGCGCGCTGAGCGTCAATATCGCCGGAAATTCCAGCTATTACAGCGGCAGCGGATACGAGGTCGGCGCGCAGATCACGGACGCGGTGCCCCTGTACGGCGCTGCCCTGGACCGGTTCTATCGCGAGGCGCAGGGAAAGAGAATCGAGTTTTCCATTAAATCCTTTGTGACTGAGTACGGCATGCGGTCGAGCGAGCGGCGCAAGGCGGAGCTCCTGTTCTGTGACCACGAGCTGGACGTCCAGATCGAGGTCGCCCCGTTCTTCGGCATGCAGATGATGGAGGAGGCCGACGGAAAAACAGGGCCGCGAAGGAGCGGGCGGAACACGTCCGGAGCATCAGGCGCGTACGGCGCTTCCGCGGCATCCGGCGCTGCCGCGGGCAGAGATCCCGGAGGCGCCGACTCTGCCGGCACCGGTTCCGGCGGGGCGCAGGGCAGCGGGGCCGGCGGCTTTGAGGATCCGTCCGCCTATGGATCCCTGCAGGGCATCCGGATCACAGGAGAGCTCCCGCCCCTGATCGAGGGACAGGACGCGTCTTATTTCGTCGATGAAAAGAACGGCCGGTTCTGCCGCGTGCGCCGTGAGCAGGTCGAACAGCTCGCCCCGATCCGGGGAGCTATGGAACACGGACGGATCGATATCCTGATCGGCCGCCACCACCTGCGCGAATTTTACAACAACGTGATGCCGCGCCTGAAGGAAGCCGTCACCGTGGTGGAATACGGGACGGACCTCATCGCGCCCTACCTGCCTCCGGAGCCCTCTTTTGTCTTCTATTTTGACATCGAAGACGGAAATGTCCTGTGCCGCCCGGACGTGCACTACGGACTGCAGGTGCACACCGTGCTTGACCTGCTGCCGGACCAGCCCTGGTCCGCCCCGCCCGCGTCCTACCGCGATACGGAGCAGGAGGGCCGCGTGCTGGATCTGCTGCTCCGGTACATTCCGACACTCTTTGCCGAGCTGCGCGTCCTGATCATCGAGCACGACGACGAAGAGAGAATCTTCCAGCTCCTGGCCTACGGGCTGGGAGAGATGATGGATTTTGGCGAAGTGCGCATGACGGATGCCTTCCGCCGGCTGGGACTGCGCCGGCACACGAAATTCTCCGTCGGCGTGTCCGTGGAGAGCAATCTCATGGACCTGCAGATCCTCTCCGAGGACCTGTCGGAGGAGGAACTCCTCGCGATTTTTTACCAGTACCAGAAAAAACGGAAATTTGTCCGCCTCAAAAACGGCGACTTCCTGCAGCTGGATAAAAACGAGACCATCGAGCGCCTCCTGGAAATCATGGAGACAATGGGCGTCCCGCTCAAGGATTTCGTCCGCGGCAAAATGCAGGTGCCTGCCTACCGCGCCCTGTATCTCGACAAAATGCTCGAGCAGATGCAGGACGTCTACACCGACCGCGACCGCCGCTTCAAGACCCTGATCAAGGAATTCAAGACTGTGGAGGACGCGGACTACGAAGTCCCCGCCTCCCTGCACGGCATCCTGCGAAAATATCAGGTCGCGGGCTACCGCTGGCTGCGCACCCTCGACCACTACGGCTTCGGAGGCATTCTCGCCGACGAAATGGGCCTGGGCAAGACCCTCCAGGTCATCGCCGTGTTCCTCGCGGACAAACAGGCCCGGGAAGCCGGCGCGGCAGCAGCCGCGGAGCCGGATATAACCAATGCGTCGACAGTTCGGGCGCTTGATAAAACCAATGTATCAACAGTCCGGGAGTCGGATAAAATCAATGCATCAACCGTGCAGGAGCCGGACAAAACCACTGAGTTGACAGTACGGGCGCTGGATAAAACCACTGCATCAACCGTGGCGGAGCTGCCGGACAAAACCGCTTCCACGGCACTGCGGACAGCGGCTGCGATCACAGGACTTCAGGCAGCAGCCGGGAAGAAGCGCGGCAGGCAAAAGAAAAACGCCGCAGCCGTTTCCGAAACCGCGCGGCTGATCGAAACAACCGCGCCCGCGGAGATTCCCGCGACCTCCCTCGTCATCTGCCCCGCCTCCCTGGTCTACAACTGGGGAGAGGAGCTGCGCCGCTTCGCGCCGGAGCTGCGGGCCGCCCTCGTCGCGGGCACCAAATCCGAGCGCACGCGGGTGATCGCGGATTACCGCTCCTACGATGTGCTCGTGACGTCCTACGACCTGCTTAAACGCGACATCAACGAATACGAGGGAAAGCGCTTCCGCTTTGAAGTCATTGACGAGGCGCAGTACATCAAAAACCACGGGACCGCCGCCGCGAAATCCGTCAAGCTCGTCTCGGCACAGACCCGCTTCGCGCTCACCGGCACCCCGATCGAAAACCGGCTCAGCGAGCTCTGGAGCATTTTTGACTACCTGATGCCCGGGTTTTTATACACTTACAGCCATTTCCAGGCGGATTTCGAGCAGCCCATCGTCAAGTTCCAGGACGAAACGGCCTCGGAGCGCCTGCGCCGCATGGCGTCGCCCTTCATCCTGCGCCGCCGCAAGGAAGACGTTCTGCGCGACCTCCCCGAAAAACTCGAGGAAGTCCGCTACGCGGGCATGGATTCCAAGCAGAAAAAACTCTACGACGGCCAGGTCGTCCGCATGAAAAAAAGCGTGCAGGGCCAGACCGCCGCGGATTTCCGGAAAGGACGCATCCAGATCCTCGCGGAACTCACCAAGATCCGCCAGATCTGCTGCGATCCGTCCCTCATCCTGGCGAACTACGACGGCGGCTCCGCCAAGCGCGAGACCTGCATGGACCTGATCCGCACCTGCATCGAAGGCGAACACAAGGCGCTCGTCTTCTCCCAGTTCGCCGCGATGCTCGAACTCCTCGAGGAGGATCTCAAAAAAGAAAAAATCGACTACTTCAAAATCACCGGCGCGACCCCCAAAGAACGGCGCATGGAAATGGTCAAGGCCTTCAACAGCGACCGCACCCCGGTCTTCCTGATTTCCCTCAAGGCGGGCGGCACCGGCCTCAACCTCACCGGCGCCGACGTCGTCATCCATTACGACCCCTGGTGGAACATCGCCGCGCAGAACCAGGCCACCGACCGCGCCCACCGCATCGGCCAGACCCGCATCGTCACGGTCTACAAGCTCATCGTCAAAGACACCATCGAGGAACGCATCCTCGATATGCAGGAAGCCAAACGCAAACTCGCCGAAGACATCCTCTCCGACGACAGCATCGCCTCCAGCGCCATCAGCCGCGAAGACCTGCTGGAACTGCTGGGGTGACGCGGCGCGCGGCGCCGTCCAGTCTCCACAGCGGCCCACTTGTCCTTCGCCGGTATGAACTGCCGGGGAATGCGCGCGCGGCGCCCCGTGAGCCTGCAGGAAACGGGCGGAAATGCCTCCCGAGATACCCCGCCCGAGCGTCAAAAAAACAGGCACAAAAACAGGAATTCAACATTTCATCACGCCATTTTGACGCTTGCTGTGACGATTTTCCCTTTATAATGAGTTCATGCTAAGAATACTGGCATTATGTTTTTACTGCGCCGCAGCAAAACAGCTTTGCGGGGCATTTTCGGAACACACAGCAGCATAAAGGTAGAGGAGTTGACAGGCAGAAAAATGCCATAGAATCAACCGGATTGCGAAAAGGATGTGATCCAATGAAAACCCTGTTCACACTTCATACATTGAGCGGCGGGACGCACACCGCCCCAACCGCTTTATTGTACGGCTTCAGGAAGAGGCACGGAGAAAGGAGGTTAATTTAGTGGCCTCTGATCTCGACAAATAAACTGGTGCCGATTCTTTGAAACCAAAAAAAAGAAAACAACAGGCAGCTGCCCAGCCGACGCTTTGTCGAGACAGCAGGCAGGACGGGACAGCCGCCATTGGAGATTCCGCGCAACGGGACACGGGAAAGACTCACATACGAATACATCACGGAACCCTGATCCCCGGCGGAATCTGACAGAAAGGAAGGAAAGCTTATGAAAAAAATTAAGCGAATTATTGCCCTGGTAATTGCCATGGCGATGGTGCTCGGGCTG
>JAUNJS010000101.1 GCA_030533125.1 Eubacteriales bacterium
TGACCATGCCCGAGACGATGAGCGTGGAGCGCAGGAACATCCTGAAGGCCTACGGGGCAGAAATCGTCCTGACAGAGGGCACGAAGGGTATGAAGGGCGCCATCGCGAAGGCGGAGGAGCTGGCGGCGGAGATTCCCGGCAGCTTCATTCCCGGACAGTTCGTGAACCCCGCGAACCCCGCTGTCCACAAAGCCACGACGGGTCCCGAAATCTGGAACGATACAGACGGGAAGGTCGATATTTTCATCGCGGGCGTCGGTACGGGCGGTACCCTGACCGGTACGGGCGAGTATCTGAAGGCGCAGAACCCCGCGATCAAAGTGGTTGCCCTCGAGCCGGCAGATTCGCCGGTCCTGTCCGAAGGAAAGGCAGGCGCCCACAAGATCCAGGGCATCGGCGCCGGATTTGTTCCGGATGTCCTGAACACGAAGGTTTATGATGAGATCTTCAAGGCAGAGGGAAGCGATGCCTTTGCCGCCGCGAAGCTTCTCGCGAAGAAGGAAGGTATTTCGGTGGGCATCTCCTCCGGCGCGGCTCTGCACGGCGCGATCGAGCTGGCGAAGAAGCCCGAGAATAAGGGTAAGGTCATCGTGGCCCTCCTGCCCGACAGCGGCGACCGCTACTATTCGACAGCGCTGTTTACAGACTGAGCGGACAGAGATTCTCTATCGCAAAAGACATATAACGCAAAGACACCCGGCGCCGCCGGGTGTCTTTTTTATGGCGCGGCCTGCGTAAGGTGTTTTCCGCCTGAAGGCGGACGCGGGCCGGTCGGGGGCAGAGGGCGGCAGGGCCGCCTCTACCCTGTTGCAATCGCATGGCCGCCGCAGGGAGTTCTTTGCCTGACGGTGAACGGGCGGCCTGTGGAAAAGCGGAGAGCGGCGCGCCGCCTCTGCCCTGTTTTCCTGTCTGTGGAACCGCACTCTGTCCTGATGGATGAATAGACTGCGCGCTGCTCCTGACTTGCTTTGTCATTTCCGGACTTGCCGCCCCGCCATTGAGAGCACCTGCCTGAGGTTCCGGGTGGTCACATTCTCGATGCCTCCCTGAATGCCTCTTTGAAGAAAACGGGAGGCTTCCGTCAGATCGTCCACGGTCCAGGCGGAGAGCGTCAGCCTGTTTTTTTCGAGCGTGTCCAGAAACGCGTCGGTGGCCAGGCGGTAGTTGGCGTTGACGCATTCGATCCCGTACCGGTGGCAGACAGCGCTCATTTCTTTCGCCGCTTCCATAATCTGCGCGGGATCCCGTCTGCACCTGGCGTACAGGTCCGGCACATATTCCTCGATGTTGAGGGCGATCCGGACCAGGCGGGTCAGACCGGTTTTCCGGCAGTATTCCGCGGATACAGTGCCGGAATAGATCAGCTGTCTGTCGATCCCGCATCTTTTCGCGAGGTCGTAGACGGCGCTCTCCAGACCGGCCTCCTTCAGGTCGCAGTTGACGAGCTTTCCGGTCCCGTAAACACGGCGGAAAACGGATTCGACGGAAACCGGTTCCGGTCCCTGCAGCTGTGTGAGTTCAGACACGGCTGTGCGTCTCCCTGCTGCTGACGAAGCGGGAGAAGCGCCGGCGCGGCTTCCTGCCGTTGACGAAGCGGGGGGAATGTCGGCGCGGCTTCCTGCCGTTAATGAAGCGGAAGAAGCGCCGGCGCGGCTTTCTGTATCCGCTTCGGCAGGAGATGATCACAGCCGGTCTGGGCGCGATCCCGGACTCCATCATTGAGGGCGCGCGGGACGTCGGCGCGGGACGCTTCAAGGTGTTCACCTCCATGATCCTGCCGCTGTCGATCAAGGACGTCGTCATCGCGGCCACCTTCGTGTGGATGACCAATGTCGGATCCTTCACGACCCCCTACCTGATGGGCGGCAACTCCCCGAAGATGCTCGGCATCGCGCTGTTCGACCAGTTCAATAAATACCTGGCCTACAACAGGGCGGCGGCTCTCTCCGTGATCATGTTCCTGATCTGCGCCGTATCCGCGGGCGTGTATATCTACACCAACCTGAAAGACAACGAGTGGGAAGGACACTGATCCCGACGGGAAATCGATTAAAAAAACAGCAAAAGGCATCCGGCGGACCGCGCCGGATGCCTTTTTTGGAGACAGGGGAAGGCTTTCTGCGTTCCTGTCCTTCCCCGGGGTGAGAGAACCGTCCCTCTGTCTCTGTTGCGCGGATTGTTTCTTTTAAAAGAATTGATACTCATAAAATAAAAGTATTGATACATATAAAAGGGATTGAACCGCATTCCCCGGATCGTCCCTTCCGGAAAAGAGTCCGTCTATTCTGCCGGATCCTATGGACTGCAGGCTCTAAGCGGCTGTAAGTATTGGCTGTAAGTTTTGTAAGATTTGTGGGATTTGTACGACTCATCGGTTGAATCTGCGAAAACATTGGTATATAATTACTAATCACATGCGGTACTGCGGGATTCCGCGCGGACTGTATCCCGAAACCTGCGCTGTCGCGTACAGCACCGAACGCAGGGAAATCTTCGCGGGATTTTGCGCGGCCTCTGTCCCGAAACCGTTGCATTATTCTATGAAACCGTTGTCATTGTTCCAGGAAACCGTTGTCATTGTTCACAGAGCGGCACGCGGGCTCTTTCTGATTCTTCCGAGTCCGTTTCCCGGCGATTCCGATCGGAGAGTTTTTCCCATGAACCCCAAAACAATCAGTTATATCATCAAACGTCTGATCCTTGCTGTGTTTACAGTATGGGTCGTTTTTACGTTGACCTTTTTTATCATGCACGCGGTGCCGGGCGGCCCGTTCGTCGGAGAAAAGGCGATCTCAAAGGCCGCGCAGCAGGCGCTGGAGGCCAAATACGGCCTCGACAAGCCGCTCTCGACGCAGTATTTCACATACCTGAATGACGTTGCGCACCTGCGGTTCGGGCCGTCCCTCAAGCAGAGGGGCCGCATGGTCATCGACATCATGATGGACGGGATGCGGACGAGCGCGAAGCTCGGCGTTGTCGCGGCGGTTCTGGCGCTGTGCATCGGTGTTGTACTGGGATCGGTCGCGGCACTCCGCAGAAATACGATTTTTGACCGCTTTATCATGGTGCTGACGACAGCCTTCGTGTCCATGCCCTCTTTCATCATGGGTTCGCTCCTGCTGGTCGTTTTCGCCATCAAATTCCACGTCCTGCCGGCGAACGGCGCGGCGTCGGGCGGGCTGATCCTGCCGGTTATTACGCTGATGCTGTATCCGATGGCGTATATCACGCGGCTGACGAGATCGTCCATGCTGGATGTCCTCGGGCAGGACTATATCCGGACGGCGAAAGCCAAGGGCGTCCCGGCCGGAAAGATCATCTTCGGCCACGCGCTCAAAAACTCCCTGATTCCGGTGATCACTTATTTCGGGCCGATGCTGGCCTATATCGTGACGGGCTCCCTGGTTGTCGAGCAGATCTTCGCTGTTCCCGGCATCGGCAGGGCCTTCGTCAGCAGCATCATCAACCGCGACTACATGATGATCATGGGCACGACGATCGTGCTCGCCACGCTGATCGTGGTGATGAACCTGATCAGCGACATCATGTACAAGATTGTAGATCCGCGGATTACACTGGAATAAGAGAATCAGAAGCAGAAAGCGGGAAGACGGGCTGCAGCGCGTCCGTTCCGGCACGGGCACACAGTCCGGTCCGTCCTGCGGAAATACCAGGATAAAGGGAGACAAGTGTGACCGCTCCAGACCGGCCGGATCTGCCGGTCTGCGCGCGGGAGACATGCTTGTAGAGGAGGAAACATGGACAGCAAACTGAAAATGCTGAGCATGCAGGTGAATGTGGACGACCTGCTGCCGGCAAGCGAAAAAGAGAAGGAATATATGGTCAAAATGCGGCCTTCCACGACCGCGTTCCAGGACGGCGTGCGGCGCCTTCGCAAAAACAGGGTCGCCATGGTGAGCTTCTTGATCATTGTGCTCATCACGCTGGCCTCGATCTTTCTGCCTATGTTCTGGCCCTATAAATATGAGTCCATGCTGGGCGTCAGGCCTGGCAAGCCGGTGGACGCTTCCTACAACAACCTGCATCCCTTCGAATATGCCAAATCGGAGAAGACCAGGATGGAAGCGGGGGAGAAGGTCTTTCCCCATGTGTTCGGCACGGATTCCTCCGGGCGCGACTATTTCATCCGCATCGTCTACGGGACGCGCATCTCGCTGGCGGTCGGGTTTTTCGCCAGTATCATCGTCCTTGTGATCGGACTGGTCGTCGGGTCGGTCGCCGGCTACGCGGGAGGAATGGTCGATATCATCATCATGAGGATCGTCGACGTCATATACTCCCTGCCGGACATGCTGATGGTCATCCTCCTGGCATCCGTCCTGCGGGAGCCGATGGGCAAGGCGCTGGAGGGAACTGTCCTCGAGAAGATCGGCTCCAACATCATCTCTCTGTTCATCATCTTCGCACTGCTGTACTGGGTCTCCATGTCCCGCCTGATCCGCGGTCAGATCCTGTCCCTGCGCGAGCAGGAGTACGTCCTGGCAGCCGAGGCGAGCGGGGCAAAGGCCGGCTGGGTCATCCGCAGGCATCTGATCCCGAACTCCATCTCCGTCATCGTCATTTCCACGGCGCTGCAGATCCCCAACGCGATCTTTACGGAGAGCTACCTCTCTTTCCTGGGCCTGGGTGTCAACGCGCCGATGCCGTCCCTCGGATCGCTGGCGTCCGACGCGCTCAACGGCCTGAAATCCTACCCCTACCGCCTGGTCATCCCGGCGATCGTGATCTCGCTGATCGTGCTGTCCCTGAACCTGTTCGGCGACGGCCTGCGCGACGCGTTTGACCCGAAGCTGAACGGATGATGACAGGAAATCGCGGCCGGTCTGCGGATGTGCGTGAAAAGGCACTGCAGCGGCGCGGCACAGCACAGATGTCGGACCGGGCGCGGACAGACGCCCGCGGGGAGGAATAGTATTATGGCACTTCTGGAAGTAAAAGACCTGCACACCTCTTTTTTTACTGACGCCGGGGAGGTGCGCGCAGTGAACGGCGTTTCGTTCACACTTGACCGGGGAAAGGTTCTCGGAATCGTCGGGGAGTCCGGATCGGGAAAATCGGTCACGGCCTATTCCATCATGCAGATCCTGGCCTCTACAGGCAGGATCGTCTCGGGCTCGATCCGCTATGACGGACAGGAGCTGGTGGGCGCGGATGAAAAAGTGATGAAAAACATCCGAGGCAACAAGATTTCGATCATTTTCCAGGATCCCATGACCAGCCTGAATCCGACTTATACGATCGGGAAGCAGCTGATGGAGGCGATCCTCCTGCATACAGACCGCAACAAGCAGCAGGCATGGGACCGGGCTGTCGAGATGCTCCGGCTGGTCAACGTCAACTCGCCGGAAAAGCGGATGAAGCAGTATCCCTTCGAGTTTTCGGGCGGCATGCGGCAGAGGGTCATGATCGCCATGGCGCTCGCCTGCGAACCGGACATCCTGATCGCGGATGAGCCCACGACAGCCCTGGACGTGACGATTCAGGCAGGCATTCTCGAACTGATGAAGGACATCCAGAAGGAACTGGGGATGGCGATTATCATGATCACCCACGACCTGGGTGTCGTCGCCCAGCTCTGCGACGAGGTCGTCGTCATGTACGCCGGCTCCATCTGCGAACAGGGCACGGCCGATGAGATTTTCTATCATCCGTGCCACGAATATACAAAAGGCCTGCTGCGCTCGATCCCGACGGTCGGAAACGAGGGGCAGAAGCTTCAGCCGATCACCGGCACGCCGATTGACCTGCTGAACATGCCGAAGGGCTGCGCCTTCGCGCCCCGCTGCGAAGAGGCAATGAAGATCTGCATCCGGGAGGCCTGCGAGCGCTTTCAGATCAATGAAAACCACGCCGCTGCCTGCTGGATGAATGTGAAAAAGGCCAGGGAGGGGGTAGAGCAATGAGCAATTCCGGTCAGAACGCTGAGCCGCTCATCCGGGTCAGCCACCTGAAACAGTATTTTCCGATTAATGTCGGATTTTTCCAGACAAAGCCCCTCAAGGCCGTGGACGACATTTCCTTCGACATCATGGAGGGAGAGACGCTGGGCCTGGTCGGCGAATCCGGCTGCGGCAAGACCACGGCGGGGCGCTCGATCCTGCACCTTTACAAACCGACCGGCGGCGAAGTGATCTACCGCGGGAAGGCCGTAAAGACCAAAAAGGACATCGAGGAATTCCGGAAAAAAGCGACGATGGTCTTCCAGGATCCCTATTCGTCCCTGGATCCCCGCATGACCGTGGCGGACATCGTCGGGGAGCCGTTGGATGTCCAGAACATGTACAAGACGAAAGAGGAGCGGCGCGAGCGGATTCTCCAGCTGATGGAATACGTCGGGCTCAATTCCGAGCACGCGGCCCGCTACGCCCACGAGTTCTCCGGGGGCCAGCGGCAGCGCGTAGGCATCGCCCGATCGCTGGCGGTCCGGCCGGATTTCATCGTGTGCGACGAGCCGGTTTCCGCGCTGGACGTCTCCATCCAGGCGCAGGTCATCAACATGTTCGATGAGCTCCAGGAGAAGCTGAACCTGACCTACCTGTTCATCGCCCACGACCTTCTGGTCGTGCGCCACATCTCGGACCGCATTGCCGTCATGTATCTGGGGCACCTGGTGGAGCTCGCCGACGCGAAGGAGATCTATGACCGCCCGCTTCATCCCTATACCAGGGCGCTTATTTCCGCGGTGCCGGTGCCGGATCCGGTCGTCGCCCGGGCGAACAGGCGCATCGAGATGACCGGCGAGATCCCCAGCCCCCTGAACGCGCCGTCCGGATGCCCGTTCCACACCCGCTGCCCTTACGCGGCGGACAGCTGCAAGGAGAGCATGCCGGATCTGCGCGAAATCGAGAAGGGGCGCTTCGTGGCCTGCCACCGTATCGAGGAGATCGTATGATGCTGCGCGCCGGGGCCGCGGTTCGATTCTCCGTGACAGGCGCAGAGCCGCCGGACCGGGGGAGACCGGATGATGCCGCGCGTCGCGCGCGGATTATCATATGCTGCAAAAGATACTGTAAAACTTTTTTTCCAAGGGAGGAACATTATGAGAAAACTGGTTGCATGGGCGCTCTGCGCCGCAATGATTCTCGGACTCTCTGCGTGTGGTGACTCCGCCGCGAGCGGCGGCGGAAGCGCCGCGAAACCCGCGGCTGAAACCGCCGCGGAAGCCGCGACAGGAGCTGCAGGAGAGGAAGGCGCGGAGGCGGAAGCTCCCGCTATTGACGAATCTCTGATCGCCGCGGACGGCATCAATGTCTGTATTGCGTCCGAGCCCGACAACATCGACCCCGCGCTCAACAGCGCGGTTGACGGCGCGACACTGATCATCCACTCTTTTTCCGGTCTCGCGAAGTGGGAGCAGAAGGACGACGGATCGTTCGCGATCGTCCCCGACTGCGCGGAAGAGCTTGTAGAAGGCAAAGAGAACGAGGACGGCACGGTCACCTACACGTATACGCTGCGTGACGGCCTCAAGTGGTCCGACGGAAAGCCCGTTACCGCGGGTGATTTCGAATTCGCATGGAAGCGCGCCGCGGATCCCGCGACAGGTTCCGACTACGGCTACATGTTCGACCAGATCGTCGGCTACGACGAGATGGCGGAGGCCGCGGAAGAGAGCGACGCCGCGAGCACCGGAAGCACTGCCGGGGCTGAGAAAGCGGCTGTCGGTCCCGAGGTCCTTGCGGTCAAAGCCCTTGACGACAAGACCCTCGAAGTGACGACGAAGCAGCTTGTCTCCTACTGGAACGAGCTTCTCGCTTTCCCGACCTATATGCCTGTCCGCGAGGATATTGTCTCCAATGAAGGCTGGGCGACGGATCCCTCGACCTATATCGGCAACGGCCCTTACAAGATGAGCGCCTGGCAGCACAACAGCGTCCTTACCATGGTCAAGAACGAGAACTACATTGACGCGGATGAGATCACAATGCCCGCCATCAACTTCTACATGTCCGACGATGCGAACAACATGCTGACCAACTTCGAGAACGGCGACTGGCTGCTGATCGACGACGTGCCGACCAATGAGATCGCCGCCCTCAAAGAGCAGTATCCCGATGAGTTCGTCGTGACCGGGCAGCTGGGCACCTACTATGTCTGCTGGAACGTGAACGAAGACATCCTGCCTAAGGACTCCGGTCTGGAAGGCGCGGAAGCAGAGGCGGCGCGCGCGGAGATCCGCAATGCCATCGCGCTTCTCTTTGACCGCAACTACATTGTCGACGAGATCTCCCAGGGCGGCGAGCTGCCTGCCTCCTCCTTTGTCGCCAGCGGCCTGACCGACGCGGACGGCATGACGGATTTCAGCTCCAAAGCCGGTCACAACGACGGCTTCACCGGATACTACGATGTCTCTGCGGACGCGCTCGAGAGCAACTACGAAGCCGCGATCGAAGTCCTGAAAAAATATTATGAGTTCGACGAGGACACCAAGCAGGTCAAGAACTTCCCGACCCTGACCTACCTCTACAACACCAGCGATGCCCATAAGGCCATCGCGGAGTATCTGCAGAGCGCGCTGGCTTCCGTCGGCATCACCATGAACCTGGAGAACCAGGAGTGGAACACCTTCCTCAACACCAGGAAAGCCGGTAAGTTCTCCGTCGCCCGCAACGGCTGGCTGTGCGACTACAATGACCCGATCTCTATGCTCGACATGTGGATCAGCGGCTCCGGCAACAACGACTGCCAGCTCGGCAAGGACGCGCATAAGGATGTGAAAGCTTACAGCCTCGACCTCACCGACCTCGGCTTAGACACCAAGGTGGAGAACGGCACATGGGCGGAGACCTACGATGTCCTCATCGCCGACATCAAGGCGTGCACGGATACCAATATCCGTTATCAGCTGATGCACCGTGCGGAAGACCTCCTCATGAGCACCGGCGTGATCTGCCCGCTGTACAACTACACCGACACCTACATGATCGACAGCAGCGTCAAGGGCTTCTTCAGCACCCCTCTGGGCTTCAAGTACTTCATGTACTGCAGCGTGGAATAAGGATTGCCGCGCAAATAAATGCTCCATCCGGCGTGCCTTTTTCTCCGGTCTCACAGGGCGGGATTCAGTTACATAGCCCGCTATGCGCCTTCATCCCGCCCTGCAGTCTCGAAGAAAAATCCTGCGCCGGTTGACTGATTTATTTGTGCAGCTATCCTAAGCAGCTGTCCGAATGCGGAAAAGCGCGCGGAAAATCGTTCCGGGG
>JAUNJS010000439.1 GCA_030533125.1 Eubacteriales bacterium
CGAGGGGCTGCGTTTCGTCTTTGAGGTCCTGAAAATCGCAGCGGGAACAGGTCACGGTAGTATACCCTCCCTTTGTGCAGGTGGGTTCAGTGACTTCTTCCTGATAGTCATGTCCGAGAGCTTGTGTTAAGTCTTTGATTTCTTCAAAATCGCAGCGGGAACAGGTCACGGTAGTATACCCGCCACTCGTGCAGGTGGGTTCGGTGACCTCTTCCTGAAGGTCATGCCCCTCCGCGCAGGGATCCGCAGCCTCCGCAGGTTCGGCTGTAGAGGCAAAAGTGCTGAAAGGAAGCGCTGCAGCAAGCGCCACAGAGAGAAGAAACGCCAAAGCACGTCTGTTTTTCATGGTGACTGATTTCCTCCGACTAATACAATGATGAATGAAAAACTGTTCTTAAAAACAATGAGAATCCGCACGTAAACACAAATTCCGGATATTTACTATGAGAAATCAATTGGAGACTCTTTAACTATTCTATTGTAAAGACCGTATTTTTTAAAGTCAAGAGGGGGAAAGAAATTGGCTGGCTTAGCATTGGCTATCGTTAGCTGAGCTGGCTGAGTCAGCATTGGCTTTGGTTGAGTTATGGTTGAATGGTAATTACGATTCCGGCCGGGGTTCAGCTTTGACTTCGAAGGGTGTTTCGGTATTGTTACAGCGTGAATATGCAGCACAGTCAGCGAATGAAATAGTCCGGATGCCGTTCGTGTTTCAGGACCCTTCGACGCGATTGCGAGGCGCGGGCACTCAGTCCGATGGCCCGCGAAGCCGGCCGAGCCGTTTTTCCGTGAAGTCGGCGATTTGCTTCCAGAGAGTTTTCAGCTGGGTTTTGTGGGCACAGAGTTTTTCCGGGCATCCGGCGCAGCCCAGATAGCCGTTGGTGTTTTCAGAAAACCGCTCGGGATATTTGAAAAAAGTGATTTCCCAGCGCGCAAGGAGCACCATGGACATTACCAGAAGGCTCCAGGTGTAGGGCTTGCGGACAAAGAAGAGCGGAGTGAAGATCATCGCGTAGTCCCAGTTGTAGATGCGGCAGGTGCTGCAGCATTTGTTTTTGAGAAACCAGGACTGGAAGGGGCAGAAGAAGAGGATGCAGATCATGTCGCACACGGAGTAAACACAGCAAAGCAGCAGCATGATCCCGTCATCCAGGATTTCCAGCATGTAAAGCGCGCCGAATACGCCGTTGAAAGCGATCCAGACCAGCGCCACGAGCATGACGGCGTTGTTGTCTTCGATTTGGATTTCCGTCTTCCCTGTCCGGATGTAATTGCAGGAGAACTGCTTCTGACACCCGGGGCTTTCAAGGCGGGAAGGGAAAAAGCGCAGGATCATTTCCACAGTGAAGACGGTCCAGATTACAGTCAGGATCAGGGGACGCTTTTCCAGGACAATTGAGACATCTTCAGTCCCCCGGATCCTGTAGGACAGATAGATAAAAAGAAATACCACCAGCAGAAGGGAACGGTAAATCAGACGAAAATAATGTAATGTGCTGACGGCGGTCAGTTTTTTTCTTCCAGGGGAAGTGCTCATAAGGGGATGCTCCTTGTCAAGTCCGGATCCGGATCGTGTTCCTGAAACCGGATTGAATCTGCCTTTTCGAAATTCCGTCGGGCATACGGAATAATGGTGTAAAAAATATTAAAAATAAAAAGAGGAAACCCGGTGTCCGCCTGGACAACAGCAGCAGCCGGAAAAATCTGTTGTCTCCAGGGAATAATGCCGTTAATAGGAAATCCGGCAGCCGCGCGGAGGTCTGCCGCTTACAGCTCCGCCGCCACGTCGAGGGCGACTTCCATCATATTGGTGAAATTGTTCTGGCGCTCTTCCGCAGTGGTGGCCTCTCCGGTCAGGAGGGAATCGGAGACGGTAAAGATGGCGAGCGCGTTGACTCCGGCGCTTTCGAGGATAGAATCCACCTTTGCCCTGGCATCCGTGGCAATTTTCTCGAGGAGAGAATTTGCCGCCGCGGCGTTGCAGTAAAGCGCGTAGGATTCCATCTCAAGCGCAAGGCACCCCATCCTCGCCCAGGATTTCCATTCCGGGGTGTCGTTGTAGAAAATGTCACTGGACAGGACGTTGCCGACAACATAGGGATAGCTGCGCGCCTCGGCGGCCTTCACCGCGCGGCGAAGCAGGTCGAAGGAAGCGAGCGCGGAGAAAGTGCCCGGAAGGTGGTACTGGTGCGCGTAGTTGGAATCCGTGCAGGCGCCCTGCGCCATGACGATGTCGCCGATTTTCACGTTTCTGGCGATGGAGCCGCAGGAGCCGATGCGGATGAGGTTTTTGACACCGTAAAAATGTATCAGTTCATGAGAATAGATGCCCATGGAGGGCATCCCCATCCCGGTGCCCATGACGGAGACTTCTTTCCCCTTGTAGGTCCCGGTAAATCCGAACATATTCCGCACGGAATTGAACTGGACGGGATTCTCGAGATAAGTTTCCGCGATGACTTTCGCGCGGAGCGGATCCCCCGGCAGCAGGACGGTTTTCGCAATTTCTCCCATATTTGCCATATTGTGTGGTGTGCCCATTTTTTCCTCCTTTGTCTCATGGAATGTTTTCTCATGGAATGAGTGTATTTACCTGGTTAAAGATCTGTCCGGAATCCGGGGTGACAGCAGTACTGTTGTGTGTAATCGGATTACAACGCGGCGATGCAGGGATCTGTCCGGAATCGCAGCTTTGCGGAACTGCAGTGCGGATCCGCAGTACGTCTCCTCGAATTACGCGAACATGGCGCGGACGGCCGAAAAAAGTGTCCGGCCGTTTTTTCACAGCCATTATAGCACAGGGTAGGGGAGGCTGGCATATGGAATAAAAAATCTACCGTTTGTAGAGCGATTCGAGATGAAAAGGGGGGTGGAAAATGATATGTTTTGGATGGAGAGAGAAGTCGTTGGAAGAGGCGGCCGCCGCAGCAGATTGAAAACATCCGGAACAGGAACTATTAACAGAAACAATTAACAG
>JAUNJS010000102.1 GCA_030533125.1 Eubacteriales bacterium
GGGATGACGTTGAATGGATCAGCTTTGTGGACAGCGATGACTGGGTACAGCCTGTCTATTTGGAGAAGCTTTTGGAAGCAGCGGAAGAAAACGGGGCAGATATGGCAATCGGGGGGTATGCTCTGACTCAGGGAGAAGCGCTTCCCCTCTGGAAGGATTCCGCAGTTTCCCTTTGGAAACCGGAGGATTACTACCTTTATGACACGATAAATGCGGTTGTATCTTGGGGGAAGCTGTATAAAAAACAGCTGTTCAGGAAGGTCAGGTTTCCTGTCGGGAAGCTTCATGAGGATGAATTTGTTTTCTATCAGATCCTGTTTCAATGCGGATGCATTCCTGTCGAAGCGCAGCCTCTGTACGCATATTTTCAGAACCCGGATGGTATTACAAAAGGGAAATGGACGCCGAAACATCTGGACAGACTCGAAGCATTTGAAATGCAGACACAGTTCTTCCTGCAGGGAGAGATGCGTGAAACAGCCAGGAAAAGGATGTTCGAGCTGATCAGGAACAATTTGAAAAGTCAGGAGAAGATCCGGCAGTGTGATGAGCTGACAGAAAAAGAAAAAAAACATTATATCCGCAACTGCAAAGAGCAGCTCCGCCGCATTCTGATTCGGTACAGGAAAACAGGATGGTTCCATTTCCATGACAGTGACTGGCACAAGAGCGTGTATACGAATGCCTTTATGAGCATTCACCTGGCACGCAGCGGATGGGGAAGCCTGAAGGCGACTCTGAGAACTCTGCCCATTGTCCGTCCCATGGGGCATCAGTGTCTGCGGGTGTGGAGAGGGCGTAAGGTTGTTCCTATCCTGGTCAGATACGCAGCGTGTGCGTCTTCCCATCAGGCGATACTTCTGCAGAGCCCGCTCCACGGCAATCTGGGCGATCACGCGATCGCATTATCGGAGGCTGCTGTGCTGAGAAACCAAGAGGTTTCTTTTGTGGACTTCCCCTGGACATACGGGGTAGAGAGATACTGTGCAAAACTGACTCCCGGAAACAGGGTCATCTTTCAGCAAGGGGGAGGCAACCTTGGGCAGTTGTGGCCAGATGAGGAGGCACGCTTCAGAGCTTCGCTGAAAGCGTTCAGACACAACAGGATCGTTGTGTTTCCGCAGACGGTTTATTTTGACATGGAGAGCGAGGAAGGCATTCGCTTTTTTCAGGAGTCAAAAGAAATTTACGAAAGCCACCCGAATCTGATTCTGTTTGTCAGAGAAAAGTACAGTTATGCCTTTATGAAAAAGTACATGCCGAAGGTCCATGTGGAATTGGTTCCGGATATGGCTATGATCCTTGAGGGATTAGCTGTCAACCGGACCCGAAGCGGAGCCCTTCTGTGCATGAGGCAGGACAGGGAAAAGACGATTTCAGAAGAGGACCATATTTACGTGGAGTCCTGTATTCGGGAGCATTTTTATTCTGTGAGGATAACGGATACAGTTATTCATGAAAATATTAATCCGGAAAATAGAGAAGCTGCTCTTCGCGAAAAGCTGACGGAGTTTTCAGCGGCTTCTCTTGTGGTCACAGACCGTCTGCATGGAATGATTTTTGCCGCTATTACAGAGACGCCGTGCATTGTACTGACCAGCCAGAGCCATAAGGTAAAAGGATGTTACGAGTGGCTGAAGGACCTTGACTATATAAGAATTGTTGAAGAGATACAGGAATTATCGGCTGTCATCAGGGAATTGCAGACAGTTGAACCGACTTATCGCCGCGGAGGCATCGAAAAAGCGATGGGACCGCTGTACGAAGAAATCAGAGCTATTAAAAAATGACGCGCAATACAGTTCAGAGATACGCCAATTTATTTTGTATGCAGGGAAGGTGACCAATGTGAAAGAAGAGAGGGAGCACCTATATAAAACACATATTTCATCAGATCACAGACTGTTTGACCTCCACATCAAGGAGACCTTGCAGTACCGTGATCTGATCTTCCTTTTTGTAAAAAGAAATTTTACAGCGCAGTATAAACAGACGATTCTCGGACCGCTGTGGGCAATCATTCAGCCACTGCTGACAACCGTGGTTTTCACTATCGTGTTTGGAAACCTGGCAAAACTGACAACTGCTGACACACCAGGCAGCTATGCGATACCCGGGTTTTTGTTTTATATGAGCAGCAATATCTGCTGGGGCTATTTTTCATCAACATCAGGTGCCACATCCAACACATTCCTGGACAACCGCGGAACAATGGGGAAAGTATACTACCCACGTCTTGTTGCTCCGATTTCAACAGCTTTTTCCCGTTTGGTTTCATTTGGCATACAGCTGTCGATGTTTATCGTGATCTGGCTATATTTCTTTTTACGGGGTGATACAAGTATCCGGATAACCCCGATGCTTTTATTGATTCCCTTCCTGGTTTTTCAGCTGATGATCCTGTCTGTCGGTTTTGGTATCATTATCTCGGCAGTCACGACAAAATATCGTGACCTGGCGATGCTGGTGGGATTTGGACTCGAATTGTGGAGATATGGATGCCCAATTGCTTATGGACTGCAGCTCGTGCCGACGAAATACATGCAGCTTTATTTGTTGAATCCGGTGACGCCTGTTTTGACCGCTTTCCGCTATGCAGTTTTTGGCTTTGGCTTTTTTGATCTTCGGTTTTATTTGATAAGCTGGGGGATCAGCATTGGTGTATTTTTGATCGGCCTGATTCTGTTCAGCCGCATCGAACGTACTTTTATGGATACGATTTAATTCCTTTTCGGGGGCATCATAAGAATGTGTCGCAAGGATGGAAAAAAGGGGAGTACAACATGGACAACATCATGTTGAAAATAGATAACATTTCCAAGCAGTACAAACTTGGCCTGATTGGCGGAACAACTCTGCGTGAAGAGCTGCAGCGCTGGAGTGCGAAAATGCAACACAAAGAGGATCCGACCAGAAAGATCGGGGCTAAGGAGTATACGCAAGGAGAAACCTTTCTGGCTCTGGACAGAGTATCTTTTGAAGTAAGGAGAGGTGAGCGCGTCGGTATCATTGGACATAATGGTGCCGGAAAATCCACCCTTTTGAAACTGATCTCCCGAATTACCGCACCGACCTGTGGTGATATCTGGCTGAACGGACGTGTTGCATCTATGCTTGAGGTTGGAACGGGATTTCACGGAGAACTGACCGGACGTGAGAATATCTACATGAACGGTGCGATCCTGGGAATGAAAAAAAGGGAGATAGATTCGAAAATTGAAGATATCATCGAATTTTCAGAGTGCCGGCAGTTTATCGATACCCCTGTCAAGCGATATTCGTCCGGCATGTATGTAAAGCTTGCATTCTCTGTTGCAGCTCATCTCGATTCGGAAATCATGATCATGGACGAAGTGCTCGCGGTGGGAGACATGGCTTTTCAAAAGAAATGCCTGGAGAAGATGAGTGATGTGTCAAAAGAGGAAGGCAGGACAATTTTATACGTCAGCCACAATATGAACACAATCCGTCAGCTTTGTGACCGGTGTATAGTGTTGGATCATGGACAAATTATTTATGACGGGGGGCCGGAGGAGGCAATCTCAATATATATGGGAATCCGGTCAAACACTTCAAATCGTATCAGTTTGCGCGATCTGATAAGGGATCCGGAGTTTTCCTCACATCCTGTCACTATGACAGCTTTGGAATGTCTGGGAACGGATAAGAGCATTTTCGATGTGGGAAGCAGTATTGATCTGCAGCTGGACTGCATATCTTCCAAAGAAATCCGGGATGCATACATACGCTTTATCATAAAGAGCCCTGACGGACGCCCTGTTACAATGATGACGACAGACAGGGGGGTTCATCTTGCTGCTTCAATAGAAAAACACATATGTTTAACACTGGATGTGGGAACTCTTGTACCCGGAAGATATACGATTAGTCCGGTGGTTTACGAGGTCAATGAATTAGGCAGTAATGTGAATCTGGATGGCCTGAAAGAAGTATTTTGTTTTGATATCACACCGGTCCCGGGATTCAACAACAATATGATCTGGCAGCCCCGATTCTGGGGATATTTTTATTCTCAGCCAATTATAATAAATAAAGAATACACAGACAGTGCTCAGCAGGAAGAGTTGAGAGTGAAGGATGATGCTGATGGAGAAGATTAAGTGTTTTATTGACCTGTACATTCCGACGGAAACATGTAATCTCCGCTGCCATTATTGTTATATTACTCAAACACGCAAATTCAATGAGAAATTAGCAAAATTTACTCATTCACCGGAAGAAATTCGAAAAGCTTTTTCCAGAGAACGCTGGGGTGGAGCATGTTTTATTAATCTTTGTGCCGGAGGGGAGACTCTGTTATCACAAGAAGTTCTACCTGTTGTGAAAGAGATACTTAGTGAGGGACACTATGTGTCAATTGTTACGAACGGAACAATTACAAAGCGGTTTGAAGATATTTCCATGTGGCCAAAAGAGCTTCTCAAGCATTTGTTTTTGAAATTCTCCTATCACTTTCTGGAAATGAAACGTTTGGATTGGACAGAACTATTTTTTGACAATGTGCGAAAAATGAAAGAAGCCGGTGTATCGTTTACAGTAGAAGCTACTCCATCTGATGAACTGATTCCCTATATTGATGAACTTAAATCTACTTGTATGAAACAGGTGGGTGCACTCTGTCATGTAACGATTGCCAGAGATGGGAGGACAGATGGAATTGATGTTCTTTCTTCCTACTCCTGGGAAGAATATATAAAGATATGGAGAGTATTTGATTCGGCACTTTTTGATTTTAAGGCACAGATTTTCTATCAAAAAAGAAAAGAGTTCTGCTATGCAGGAGCCTGGAGTTACTGGATAGACCTGGAGAGCGGAAGAATTCAGCAGTGTTACCGCACCAGCGCGATAGGCAATGTTTTTGACAATATGGATAAACCTGTTCCCAAAATTCCAATCGGGTATGCCTGTGCGCTTCCACATTGTTATAACGGCCATGCGTTCTTATCTTTTGGGGATATTCCGGAATTACCTTCTCCGACGTATGCAGAAGAAAGAAACCGGGTCTGTGATGATGGTACGGAGTGGCTTCAGCCGGAGATGGATTCTTTTATGAGAAGCAGGCTCTATGAAAGTAACCGCCAGTATAATGCATGGGAGAAGGAATTTATTCGATTCAAACAACTGGCAGTAAAAAAAGGAATCCGGAACACGAAGCTTTATCGCCTCTACCATTGGATCAAGGAATAAGCTACCCGCATACCCTGACACAGTATCCTTACGGGAACACATTTTGGTTTTCTCCTATTGAAAACCGGCATTATGAGAATTTAAGACACTATGAAAAGAAAAAACAACATCTTTGCTGTCCTCTGCCCGGGGTTCACCGGAATCCTGATCTTTGCAGTTTCATTGACTGGCTTTACAGCTCGATATGGTTTTTCGACCTGGGACGAACTGGATATAGATGAGATCATCCTTCATCTTAGAGCACCATTGACCGGAGCGGGTACCGGAATGGTTCAGAAGTATCTGGTGACGGCGTTGCTGCCGGCCTTTCTCCTGACTTTCCTATATATTTTTGTTATGAGCAGGGTTAAGGAAGCGCAGAAGCGGAACCATATCTGTGCGGGCTGCGTGCTTCTTTGTGTGATTGCGGCCATATTAGTAAAGGATTATCTCTGGAAAGGTCTGAATGTTGAAAAGTGGATAGAAGATCAGAAAAATGATTCACACTTTATCGAAGAAAATTATGTGGATCCTTCAGCGATTAAAATCAAATTTCCTGAAAAGAAGAAAAACCTGGTTTTTATCTATCTGGAATCCATGGAGACTACGTACGCGGACGAAGCCTCTGGCGGAGGATTTAAGAAAAACGTGATTCCGGGGCTGACTGAAATTGCCGTCAGCAATGAGGACTTCTCCGGAGCAAATCCCGGGCTGAACGGAGGAATTGTGTACCAGGGATCCCATAATACAATGGCCGCGATTTTCACCCATTTTGCAGGACTTCCCCTTAAGGTGGATATCGGTTTAAACAACATGGATACGCAGAAGTCTTTTTTTCCGGGAATTACCACACTTGGGGATGTTCTGCGGAAAGAAGGATACAGGCAGGTCTTCTTGCTGGGCTCGGATGCGACATTTGGCGGAAGAAGCCTTTTTTTTAAAGATCACGGGAATTTTGAAATACGTGACTTGGAGTATGCAAAGGAAAAGGGGTGGATTCCCCAGGACTATTACGTGTGGTGGGGATATGAAGATGAAAAACTGTTTCAGTTTGCGAAGGAAACGCTCCTCGAGCTCGCAAAGGATAGTCAGCCCTTTCATTTGAGCATGTTGACAGTTGACACACACTTCGAGGATGGGTATATCTGCCGTCTGTGCAGGAATGAATTCGGAACAAACCAGTATGCCAATGTCATGGCCTGTTCCAGCCGACAGATCTCTGATTTTATCCGATGGGTACGTAAACAGGACTTTTACGAGGACACTGTAGTTGTCTTGGTGGGAGATCACCGAACGATGGATAACGATTTTTGCGTGGATGTGGATTCCGATTACCTGCGCAGGACCTATACCGCCTACTTAAATACCGATGCAGAACCTGAGGAGAAGAACCATTCCCGTGTTTACAGTACGTTGGATACGTTTCCCACCACTCTTGCTGCGCTGGGAGCGAGTATTGAGGGCAACAGGCTCGGTCTGGGAACGAACCTGTTTTCCGAAGTCCCCACCCTGACAGAGGAATACGGGATGGAGTATCTTAAGCAGGAGATCCCGCGCAGATCTTCTTTTTTGAGAAGGCTTGAGCATACACAGGGTCATTCGAAAGCCATGGTCGAAAGGATTCGGGCAAATATGCGTAATGCGATCAAGGTCGTCTCCTATAATCCATCAAAAGGAAAGATCGATCTGGAAGTGAATGTTGCTCCTGACCTTTACCTTGATCTGAAAACAGTCGAAGCCGTTTATCAGGAAAAGGGTATTAAAAGTGCTGCCAGCGTCCGGCTGGAAAAAAAACAGGGAGCAGGGAAAATCTATGTGGGGACACTGGATATCTCCGGATGGAAAGAAACCAATGGAGAGATCAGGATCAGCATAATGCTGAAGGACGGAACCGCATACAGAGATGTCGTGTGTAAAAACCTGCAGGAACTGCTCCCAAAATGAATTGCAGATGAACTGCAAAATGAGATCGGAAAGAGATTAAGAAGTATTGGAGAATTATATGGCTATGTCTGCGCTATTACAGATCAAACCTGCCTTTCCGGGAAATGATCGCTGTATCGTTTTCTGTACCAATGACGGCTATATGGCTTTGACAGCTGTGGCAATACAGTCTGTTCTGGATCATGCTGCACCTGACGGACTTTATGATATTATTATTCTTCATTCGGGGATCAGTGCCGGGAATCAGTAAATATGTTCCCGGCAGTTTGTCGGAACGGATCATGCGAGGATACGTTTTTATGATGTATCAGATGTTTTTTCCGGGTTTCGGTTATTTACGGAAAACAGGGACAGCATATCCCGGGAAACATATTTTAGAATTGTCATACCATGGATAATACATCCGGATTACAAAACGGCTGTGTACTTTGATGGGGATATGATTATCCGGCATGATGCCAACGACATATTTCAATTTGAGCTTGGGAAGGCATATATCGCTGCAGTAAGAGATTATTGGGGAATATGTACCTGTTATATTCCCGGCGACAAAACAGCGGGATATCGTCGCAGCCTTGGGCTGGATGATATGGACGGGTACGTTATCTCAGCGACGCTTTTGTTTAATTTGTCTTTGTGGAGAAAGAGCTTTATCCTGGAGGAGGTTCTACACTTATGTGCCTCCAGGGAGTGGTATCAGCATGATCATGATGTGATCAATGTTTTATGTACCAACACTGATCATAACAGATTATAACTTGTGTTTGTGTAATTTTTTCAGTGTAAGATAGATATTGTGTGTCAGCTTAAATATATGCAGCAGTAACATAACACAAGATGGTCAGTAAACAGACAGGAACAGGATGTATATAATGGAACAAAAGTGTAATTATTTGGTTTTAGCTATTAATATTTGCACAGCCCTTATTATGTCTGTCATCATTAATTTGTCAATAAGGATTCTGCCCTATTCTTATTCTGGTGCGGGCGTATTGCTGATGGATTGGGAGGTGCTGTCATTTTCTTTTATATTTAAAGTGTTTTTGATTGCGGCAGATATATTGATCGTCCTTCACCTTATTAAGAGATTTATAGAGAGAAGGAGCCATCGAGAGAAATCTCAGGTAATCATGCAATCTGAGGATTCTGTGAGAAAGCAGGTTCACAAAACAAGTGGTAATAAGGTTTTCCTGCGGTCGTTTCTTCTTTGTATTGTGTTCTGGTTCATTCTCTTTCTTGTGTTCTTTCCGGGTGCGGGAATGAATGATACGGTAAACGGGTTGATGTCACCATATCTTGCGGGAAATATGCAGCCCTTTCTGTATCAGACATATGTGCATTATATTTTTACGTTCGGTAAAGTATTGTTTCATGGAAACGGTACGATGGCATATGCTTTGTTGACAGTAATCCAGATTCTGTTTTGTGCATTTTGTGTTTCCTATAGTGCTGTCTGGCTCTTTAGAAGGTCGTTGCTGTCTGAAAAAGCTTCGCTCATATATACGCTGTATTTCTGCCTGATGCCGATTATAGCGGATTACGTTATTACGATTGTAAAAGATGTTCCTTTTTCCTTTGCATTGCTTGTGTTTATCCCTGCACTGTATGATACGATAGAAGACTGTAGATCAGAAGCTTCTGAAAGGTCTTTACAGGAACTTCCGGAAAAAATGAAGAGCAGGCCTGTGATCTGTAAAAAATGGGTTTTGCTTGGAGTGAGTTCATTCATCATCTGGTTCTCTCGAAGCAACGGGAAGTACATTATTATAGCAACTATATTGCTGACACTTCTGGTGTTTCGTAAGAACGTCAGGAAGTATCTGCTTGTCCTGTTCATAATACTGGTTATTGATAAAGGGGCTTCTTCCGTTCTGACATCTCTCAATCCCTATGACTGTGCCATGAGGGAATCGTCAGGTATACTCTTAAATCAGATTTCAGCGGTTGTTGCTGCGGAGGGTAATGTCTCCTCTGAAGACAGGGAGTTTATTGACCAGATATTGCCTTATGATCTTTGGGGAGCGTTTTATACGCCATCATTTATTGACCCGTTGA
>JAUNJS010000103.1:0-3807 GCA_030533125.1 Eubacteriales bacterium
CTCCCCCGGAAAACAGATTAAATAATTATATGAAGTAGTACTTTTCATTTTTCATTCCCTTTACTGCTTTCAGTCCATGTAATGCCGGCCTGCGTATCCGCTCTTCAGCTCCGTATTTCACAGGAAACTTCTGTGCCGGGGACTTCCCGGCTCCGCCGGAACGGTAGAGCTATACGGATTGCCCGCGCCTGCGCACTCCCGCAGTCCGCCGCAGGTATTTGAAAAACCGCCGCGTATCCCGTCACTTTTCCGGTTCACGTTCTTCCATACGGCGTTTCAACTCCGCGAGGTATTTAAAAATATGATAGTCCGGAACGGAACACCTCCGGTCTCTCATATAGAACACATCGTCCCCGTGAGTAGGATAGCTGTAGTAGACGTCCCCTTTTTTGTCCTTCTCCCGATGTTCCTCAAAAGACTTGATTGCATAGTGGTTGAGTTGTATGGGTATTTTCCTGCCGCCCCGGTGCCAGCCCCGGACCGTCGTCCGGTCAAAGATATTCACAGGCGGAACCGGGATCCCGCGGGAAACCGTCCAGAGATTATGAAACATGGTCCTGTTTTTGGGATGACCGTAAAGATAATCGTAATTGGAGTTGAAAAAGCATTTACCGTGGGTGTACAGCTTCTCGGAAGCGACGACAAAATCTTCTGTGACAAGGCGCGTAACATCCCTGCGCAGCATGCCGCCCGAGCCGAAAAACCGCCAGTAGACAAGAACCGACGGGCGCCGGGAAAACCGGTCCAGGAAAGTCACCAGCGACTCCTCCTCCACGGGAACCAGAAACTCGTCCACATCAATGAAACCGATCCAGTCACTCTCTCCCTGGAAACGACGGATGCAGTCCTCATAGCCTCTCACCTGGGCGTGTTCATGGGGCCACCGGATCAGGGTCACGACTCCTTCCTCCACATAAGGCCCGATCACAGCTTCAAATCCGTCGGAAGAAAGATTGTCGTACATATAAAAGTGATCCACACCGATCATCCGGTGATATTCGATCCATTCCCGCAGATAAGGCGCCTCGTCTTTGAACATGATGCAGAGAGAGATGTGATACTTTCTCTTCTCACTACGCTTCAAGGGGGCTGTTCTGATCAGCAGCGTGTAAAACAGATTCGCTGCGAATGTTTTGAGCCAGCCCAGAGGACTGCACCTTTTCCGGGGCCGAAAAAAGGTAAATACAGCATTTCCCTTAACAATCCTGCTTTTCATAGTCCTGTAATAATGATCCTCTTTTACGGCCTTGTTTATATGGCCCTGAAAAATGCCTTAATATAGACCTTGTTTATTTGTATGTAAAGTCTTTTTAATAAGTTCCTGTTACAAGAGTTCTTTAATCGCAGTACTGTTTTCAAGGATCTGTTTTGACGGGGCCAAATGGTCATATCTCCTGAAACAAAGACTTCTGCGAACATCCTCTCCCAGCCAGTCGATCTCCTCCATCCGAATCCCTCTTCTAAAAAGTACACATGGCAGCAGCATCTGGTCACGATAGGGAAACCGTTCAAACAACTCCCACCAGGCTTCCATCAGCTCCACGCACTGCGGGAGGTTATGCTGCCGCACGATCACCGGACATTCCAGAAGTCCGTAATGCGCCGGCATCTGTTCCTGTACCAGGAATTCCAGTACTTCCGCCATCTCCGTTTCCGACGCTTTCTTCAGATTCAGGATGGTTTTTGATTCCTCATAGACACAATCTCTGGAAAAATGCCTGTGCAGGGACACCCCGTACACAGGCATCCGATGAATGTATTCAGTCGGATCCGTCACCAGCTGTATATTTCCGTCCAGATATACCGACCAGTTATACTCCGGGAACAACAGATGGGGCAGAAGCTTAAGAAAACGGTTCTTCATCTTGGCATTCATGCCGGATATTCTTTCCTGAACTTCCGCCGGGAGTACAAGCGGCTTCCAGACACTGCCCTCCGGCGGAAGGATCCTGTCACTGATCAGATAAAAATCACAGTTGTCCGGGCAGCATTCCGGTTCATGCAGGCTGTCATAGTTCCCGAAGATCACCGTATATACCGCGATCTTTTCGTCGGAAAAATAATTCGGGACACCTCCCTTCCTCTGCGCAGGCACACGCTCCGGTACAGATTCCCCGGCTCCAGCTGTTTTCCGGGACCTGCCGCCGGTCCGGTCCGGCCGGTTTCTCTTTCCCTCTTCAAGCATTTTCCGCAGTCTGTTCATGCAGTGGTCCAGCAGCAATCCGAACTCTCTTTTTTTGATCAGGTCACGCGCCGTCCTGCAATCATAACGTACTCTCGCTCTCGTGATTTCCTTCCATCTTTTGCGCTTCAGACCCTCGATATATGCAGTATACTTCTTTTTATTGACATAAGATTTATACATCCCGAACTCCCTTTATCCCCTGCCGCACGTCACGGCGGCACCGGGGGAGCACTTCGCAAAGGCTATTTCTCCGCTTCGAATTCGCATCCAGCGTACCATCCGGCAAATGCCCTTAATCCCTCCCGTATTCCTGTTCCCGGCTTAAACCCGTAGTCCGCCTCCAGCGCTGTGGAATCCGCAAACGTCACCGGTACATCGCCGGCCTGCATCCCCACCAGCTCCCGGTGTCCTTCGAAATCGTAATCCGGAGGAAGAACCCCGGCCCTCACCAGCTCCTCCTGGAGCGTGGAGACAAAATCCAGGAGCTGTTCAGGCTGTCCTCCGCCGATATTATACACGGCGTAAGGAGGAACCGGCAATCTGTCCGGACCGCAGGATTTCTCCGGAGCCCCCTGCATCACCCTGAAGACGCCCTCCACGATGTCGTCGATATATGTGAAGTCGCGCTTCATATCGCCGTAATTGAAGATCCGGATCGTGCCTCCCTCCGCCAGCATCTTCGCCGCACTGTAATAAAACATGTCCGGACGCCCCGCGGGGCCGTAAACTGTAAAAAACCGCAGACCCGTGGAGGGGATGTTGTACAGTCTGGAATAGGCATGCGCGAAGAGCTCGTTGCTTTTTTTGGTTGCCGCGTAAAGGCTGAACGGATTGTCCGACTTATCCTCTATCGAAAAAGGCACCTTTTTATTCCCGCCGTAGACAGAGGACGAAGACGCGTACACAAGGTGCTCAACGCCGCGCGCACCTCCGTCATACGAATGCCTGCAGGCTTCGAGGATATGATAGAACCCGATGACATTGGACTCGATATAGGTGTCCGGATGGTCGATCGAGTACCGCACGCCTGCCTGGGCTGCGAGATTGACGACCACATCAAAGCGAAACTCGGCAAAGAGCGAGTTGATCAGAGTTCTGTCGCCCAGGGATCCCTTTATAAAGACATGCCTGACAGGCGATCTTTCCGCGGCCTTCTCAATCTGCCGCAGCCGCCATTCCTTCAGGCTGACATCATAATACGCATTCATGTTATCGAGACTGACAACCGTTCCGGCGTTCATCTCACGCAAAAGACGCAGAACCAGATTCGCCCCGATGAAACCGGGACTGCCCGTAACAAGGATCGATTTTCCATCCAGTTCAATATGTCTCTTCGCCATTTAGATTCACTCTCCCAGCCTTTAAAAAGCAGAAGCGGCGCTCACTGATCATTTCCGTTTTACACAGGATGCCGCAAGTTCCAGATAACGATCCGCGACATGGCTCAATTCGTATCCGGAAAGATCACATCCGATGGATTCCGGAGTACATTCCTGCGGCAGATCCATGGCGAGCAGACCCTGAAGCCGATGGGCGAGCGCTCCGGCATCGTCTGCAGGAAAAAAGATTCTTTCTGTGCTCTCCCGGCCTGCTTCGAAAAACTGACGGTGTCCCTCTATGTC
>JAUNJS010000103.1:3847-9109 GCA_030533125.1 Eubacteriales bacterium
AGCACAGACATCGGACAGTTCTCGAACCGGCTGCAGGAAATGTAGACAGAAGCTGTCCGCAGAATTTTTCTGTGTTCCGGGGATCCATGCCCGATCCAGCCCCGGAAAACCACCCTTTCCCCGATCCCCAGCTTCTTTGCATACTTCTCAAGGTTCTCCCGCTGCGGGCCGTCCCCGAGAATGATTACATTCCAGTCCTTCCGGATCTCCTCCGGAATCATGGCAAAAGCCTTCAGCGCGGTCCGGACATTTTTCCCCGGCTGCAGCCGGCTCATGAGGAGAATAATATGACGCTTTTCCCCCCGCACCGCTCTGAACAATTTTGTCCTCAATCCGTTCGGGATAAGGACATATCCGGCTTCCGGGATCCTCATTTTCAGGCGGCGGAGAAGGTTTTCGGACGGAACGGTCACCACCGACTCGCGCGCGATGCGCCTGGAGACCGGACGGAGCATCCAGTGCATCGCCCTCATGGACCATTTCCGGTTGTGTCCCTCCACATCGCTTCCGTGCGCGGTGACGATACACGGAATCCCGTAGTTTTTTTTCACCCACAGAGCAGCCAGGCCGGTCGGGACAATAAAATGTACATGACAGACGTCATACCGGTTCTTTTTCAGATGTTTATTCAGAAACACTTCGGCCGAAAGAATATATGTGAGCTGCTCCCATGGCCTGCAGGAGTGTTCCTTCCCCCGCAGACATTTAACGCGGTATACTTCCGCGTATCCGCATTTTCCTGCTCGTCCACGTTCATCCTTTCCTGTCTCTCCGAGCTTCTCATAAGCCGGGAGCCCGAGATATCCCATCGTCACCACCGTGACTTTATGGCCTTTTTCCGCCATCTCCAATGCCAGATCATAACTGACCGACGCGGCCCCGCCGCCCAGAGGCGGAAATTCATAGTTGAGAACCAGAATGTTCATGAAATGATTTCTCCGGTGTTTCTGCCCGCTCCATGTGAACCCCGTCAGCCCTGTTTTCAATCAGGGATTCCCATTGGCTGCAGATCCTGCCGATTGACAGCTGCTGTGCGCGGGCAGTACCGGCAGTCCGATAAACCTCCGCGAGCTCCGATTCTGTCAGAACCCGCCCGACAGCCTCCGCCAGAATTCTCTCCTCCGCCGTAAAAGGTTGATCAATCATGCCGGTTCCTCCGCAGCACACCGGAACCAGCACTCCATAATCCGCGTATTCCGCTCTGTCGTTCACTTTACACCGGTAATCGGAATCCGGCGCGAGAATCTCACGGGCACCGGTGGAATGGTCAGTCGACACACAGGGAACTCCACACGCCAGCGCCTCGATGATGGCGCAGCTGAACCCCTCATACATGGAGGGAAAGACAGCTGCGTCCGCACGCGCGAGATATTTATACGGGTTTTCAACATGACCGGCGAAAGAAACACAGTCTGCCAGACCCAGATTTCCTGTCAGTTCTTCCAGAAACCGTCTGAGTTCCCCTTCACCGAGAACGACAAGCCTGACCCGGATCCCCTCATCGCGAAGAATTCGCATCGCACGGAGCAGATGCCACTGGCCTTTCTGCTCCGTCAGCCTTCCGACCGTGACAAGAAGCTTTTCTTCATTTTCCGGAAAACAGTTCCTCTCCTCTTCATCCGTAAACGGTTCGGAAGTCCTCTCCCTGATCCGGTCCAGGTCAAGACCGTTATAGATCACACGGCTTTTTTCCGGCCGCAGACCGCAGTGCAGTTCAAGCTCATCCGCGATCTCCCGCGAGCAGGAGACCGTAAGATCCGCTTTCCGGACCATATAAGGAAACATGATTTCCGTCATTAACCTGAACTTCCATCCGGCGGAAGCGCGTGTTCTCACCGAATTGTGAAAAGAAATAACCGTTTTCCCCCCGCAGCTCTTTTCCGGTCCTGAAAACGCTTTTTTACCACCCGGTTTATTTCCGCCTCTCCCGCTTCCGCTGACCACGTTTGCAAGATTAGCCATTTCGGAAAAAGAAATGACTGCCTCGTAGCCTTTTCTCCTTTTCAGGCTGCGCAGCAGACGTACACGCCTGACAAAGGCTTTGAGCTGGTACGCTGTTCCCATCCGGTCCCGGCCGGGCGGCATTTTCAGAGTATACACCTTTCCTGCACGCGGATAGACAAGATGTCTGTCATCATTTACGATGAGGTCTATCAGATATTTTCCCCCGAGATGCAGGCTCAGATTGGAAACTGTCTTTTCCGCGCCTCCGCCGGAGAGTGTATTGACCACCAGGGCGACCCGCTTTTTCATTCCACAGCCTCTCTTTTCAAAGCTCTCTTAATGTGAATGTCTGTTATGAATGCCTGTATTGTTTCCGGAAAACTACGCTGCACCGGAAGATTATTCAACGGAATCTTTCTCATCCTGTGACTCCGTTTGACAGGAAGGGGATCCTCCTGCCGCTGAAACAGGTTTTCTTTCCATATTCTCAAATACCCTGATCTCCCCGATCTGATAATGCGTCCTGCTCCCCTGATAATAGACATGGATGATCATATCGCTGATCAGGCCGAGAGAAAACAGCACGACGCCGATCAGAAAGCAGGTGAAAGACAAAAGCAGCACGACGGAGTTCAACCCTCCGTCGCTGATCTTATCCGCCACTGTTCCGATGAAAAAAACCAGCCCCAGCAGCATCGTGAGCGCTCCCATGCTTCCGAACAGATACAGCGGCCTGCTGGCAAATTTGTTCCAGAACCACACCGAGAGCAGATCCAGGGTTCCCTTGAAGATCCGGCTGATCCCGTACTTGGATTTCCCGCTCCTGCGCCGGCGGTGATGGACCTCCATCTCCCCGATGCTGGCCCCGCGGATCTTCAGCAGCGCCGGGATGAATCGGTGCTGTTCTCCATAGAGGTCCAGCCCCTGCAGGCAGCTCCTGCGGTAGATCTTGAGCGTACAGCCGCTGTCATTGATCCCGTCGTGGATGACCCGGTGTCTGAGCTGATTTGCCGCGCGAGAAGCGGCGCGCTTGCCCGGAGGATCCTGCCGGTCCCTGCGCCAGCCGGACACCACATCCAGATCATTGACAAGAAGATACCGGATCATATCGGGGATGTCCGAAGGGTCGTTCTGTCCGTCGCCGTCCAGAGCGGCCACGAACTCCTTTGCGGCATGCTTGAACCCGCAGTCCATCGCCGCAGTCTGCCCGTAATTTCTCCGGAAGCGGATATAAGTCAGCGGAGCCAGAGTGCGGCAGACCTCCTCCGTCCTGTCGGAGGATCCGTCGTCCACGATAATGATCTCATAGTCAAAAGGTACACCGTCCATTCCCCGCTCACAGACCTCAAGGATCTCGTGAAACAGATCTTTTATATTATCCGCCTCGTTATAAACAGGTATAACGACAGAGAGTGGAATCGATCTTTCCATTTGTTTTACCTATCGGCAATTCTGCCCGGAGGGCAGAATTGTCATTCTATCTCTATTTTCGCGGCTGCCGGATCGCCGCCGGACGCATCAGCTCCCTTTGCGCCGGGCAGGTTTTTCCGGGAGCGGGCTCTGCTGCCGTACAATATTCGGTCATTCCGGTAATCCGTGGCGCCGGCATCTGTTTCTGTTTCACGAGCCACAACATACACATCCGAAAAATGCGTACTTCCCAGCTTTGCCAGTGTAAATCCTCCTGCGGTAAGGTCCTCAACGATTGATTCTGCTTCACTCCCGTTTTTGACCCACACCAGCACCCGATCCGGAAACGAGGCGGGATCCATTGCATGTTCCTTTCTCGTTACCGGATAAATCCCGGCCGTTTCTTCCATCAGATTGACGCAGTCGTAAACAGTGAACGGAACACCCTCGTCCAGTACAACAGCATCCCGGATCTGCTCCTCCTCAAGTGCATAAATCAACTCTCTGTCTTCCAGATAAAGATAATCTATTCTCTCCGGATGAACAAATCCGCATATGACTCCCAGGGCCGTCAGCAATCCACAGACCTTCAATACATTACTTCGATAGTTTTTTCCTTCTGTCAGAAAATGAATCCCTGACCACAAAAGTATTGTGACCGGAGGAAATAAAAGCGATAAATATCTCCATAAATGAAGACCTGTCAAAACTGCGAAAATGACATAAATGATGCACACAGAAAAAACTATATAAAAAAAGCCTGCTTTTCGACAGTTTTCAGATCCCTGATGATTTCCGGGTCCCTGGCTTTTCTCTGCCTGTCCCTTCCCGGATCTGAGACGCACTCCCGTCAAAACCAGTATCATCAGAAGAAAACCCCCAGTAACAATCCGCGATCCGAACAGCATGTCGCTCAGCCACTGACAATACCGGGGCAGAAGTGCCAGACGGGTTCCTATATCCTTCTGGAGAAGGTTTCTGGTCATCCATCCCTGTGGACCGACTAAATCTGTATACCGCTCAGGATGAAGAATCATTTTTATATAAAACGTCTTCTTTGAGAGATAGACATAGCTCCCAAAGATAAGAATCAGCACATACAAGCCGGATTTCCTGTAATCGCGTTTAACGGCAAGCCCGGTCGAAAACGTAAGCATAAGAGCGCCGCCGATTACGAAAACAAGTTCCGAATTCCTGATCGCAAGGTATAGCAGGATTAATGAACCGGCCATCTGCAGTAAATAGATCTGCAGGTTATCTGTCTCCCACATTTTCGCATGCAGATAGAACACTGCCAGCAGACATAAAAGAACCAGATAATAAAACCTGATGTAAAGTGCCAGGGAAACAGCCAGCGCCGAAAAGCCAAACATGGTCGCTGCCAGAAAGGAAATAATAAAACTGTCCGTAAACCAATGACAACACTTAAACAACAAATACTGTCCAAGGATAAAAAAAGCAAGATTCAGCACGACTGCAGGATATGTTTTTATTTCTCCGGGCGAAAATGTGGACATCATCACATTAAGCAGGCCCATATAATTACGCCCTTTAAGGATTCTTGCGCAGAATTCTCCCGGCGCCAGCGTGAAAAGTGAATCTTCTTTTCTAACTTTGAACTGTTCTTTCAATACCTCATTTGATATCCACGTTCTGTTTTTCCAGATTGTGGACTGATTAAGCCTTGCCGCTTCAGATTTGTCCCGTGTGTAAACACGAGCATACTGCATGGAATACAACTCGTCAATGTAATAATTTGATTTCTGTCCTGCAAAGACCCAAATTACCAAAACCTGCGTTACGATAAGAACATGATATAATAAAGAATTGCGCATTACTCGTGCACCCTAAAACTCTATTTTAGATCTATCCTGATCTGCCGGGAGTCCCGAAATAATAAGAGAACTG
>JAUNJS010000104.1 GCA_030533125.1 Eubacteriales bacterium
TCTCCAAGGCCTCATCGCCGCCCGCAGTGCCCTTCTACTCATCGGATTACTGCTCGCCGGCATCTTTGCCGGTCCCAGTCCCCTCTTCCGAAGGGCTCTTCTGGTCCCCGCCATCTTTGCCGGTCTCAGTCTCCTCTTCCTCCTCCGGAGTCTCGGCCTCTTCCTGATCTGTCTCTTCGTCGTCTTCCGGATTTTCTCCGGCATCTCCTGTCTCTGCTGTTTCCGACTGAGAACTCCCGGTCTCTGCCGCTGTATTCTCATCAGCGCCTCCCGCCGGAGCCTCATGATTCACGGTCTCCGAAGGCCCCGTTTCCCCCTCCATCAGGACGGCCTGCTGCTTAGCAGCGCTCTCTGCCGAGTTCTCATCGGCGAGAACAGATGCCTGACAAGTGGTGATCATAAGCACAGCAACAAGGATCCAGACAAAGATCCTGTTTTTCTGAAGGTTCTTCATAGCACTTCTCCCAGTGTATTGGCATGTTGAATCATGTTGAATATGGTTAAAGTTTTTATTGTTTCCAATATTGATATCACCATTATAACAGGAGTTGCGTTTTTACACCAATCCGAAATATATCGTGAAGAAAACCTTATTGCCGAAGGTCTTGATAATATTAAATACAATTTGTTCCGGAATATGCCTGGATCAGGCCATGCATCTTTTCACATCCGGATCCCTGACAAGTGTTCTTTTTGCATATTTACCGTAAAACATGTATTATAAACTGAACAATAAAACAATTCGTTTGTACAAAACCAAAAACCGGCCAGACTGGAGGGAGAGCATATGGAGGGAAACAAAACAACGATCCGGCAGATTATAGAAAAAAACGGCATCATGGTCATAGACGGTTCCATGTCGACCGCGCTGGAGCATCTGGGCGCGAACCTGAATTCGAAGCTGTGGACAGCCAGGGCGCTGGCGGAGTCTCCGGAGCTGGTCCGGCAGGTTCATCTGGACTATTTTAAGGCAGGCGCCGACTGCGGGATCACCTGCAGCTATCAGGCGACGATCCCGGGGCTCATGGCAAACGGCTGTACACGGGAAGAGGCGGAGCAGCTGATTGCCCGATCCGTGGAGATTTTCATTGAAGCGAGAAAACTGTGGTGGGAAGAGGAAGGCGAAAAGACGGGGCGCACCTGGCCGCTGTGTCTGGCCGGGATCGGCCCCTACGGGGCATATCTGGCGGACGGCTCGGAATACCGCGGCCACTACGGGGTCAGCGATGATGTTCTTGACGGTTTCCACCGCCGCAGGATGGAGATCCTGCAGGAGGCGGGCGCCGATATCCTGCTGATCGAGACACAGCCCTCCCTGCGCGAGGCGCTGCTCGCGGCTGATATCGCCGAGGAGCTGGGTGCCGATTACTGGATCAGCTTTTCCTGCATGGATGAAAAACACATCTGTGAGGGAGATCCCATCCGCAAGTGCGCGGAAGCCTTCGCCCAGGGACATCCACATCTGCAGATGATCGGCGTCAACTGCTCAAAGCCCGTCTACATCGCCGGACTGGTAAAAGAGCTCCGCGCAGGCCTGCAGACGACCGGCCGCGGAAAAACCATTCCCATAGGCGTCTATCCCAACAGCGGTGAAGAGTACGATCCCGTCACCAAGTCCTGGCACGGTGTCGGGGACGCGAAGTCCTTCGGAGAATATGCCCTGGACTACATGAAAGCCGGCGCGGAGGCCGTCGGCGGCTGCTGTACAACCGTCGCGGACCACGTGGAGCAGGTTGTCAGGGCGCGCGCGCGGTTCCTCGCGGAGGGCGGCAGCCGGAACATGATTCCGCGCTGATTCTGCGGACCGCTTCCTTTTTTCCAAAATACAGAGCATTCTGAATGCGGCAGCCGGAGTCTTTCCCGCTCTGCGGAAATCTCTGCGGGAATCAGTACCCGGTCTTTACGGCTCTGCGGGAATCAGTCAGCGCTTTTCACGGCTCTGCAGGAAACATTGATATTTATCTGAAGGGAGAGAAACAGGGAGAGAAATGGCTGGATTTACAGATTTTTTATACGCGATCGATGATTTTATGTGGGGAACCTGGATGACGATCCTGCTCGTGGGCGTCGGCATCATCCTGAGCATCAGGTTTGCCTTCCGGTACCAGCGCAAAATCATTTTCAATTTCCGGAACACTTTCGCGAAAATGGGCGCGGCCGGGGAGGGCGAGGGTACGATCTCCGGCTTCCGGGCCGCCTGCACGGCCCTTGCCAACACAGTCGGCACAGGCAACATCAGCGGTGTCGCGACAGCCATTGTCTCGGGCGGTCCCGGCGCGCTGGTGTGGATGTGGGTCTCCGCCTTTTTCGGCATGTCCACCAAGGCGTGCGAGATCATTCTCGGACAGCGCTACAGGGAACATTATGAGAAGTCCATGGACGAATACGTCTGCGACCGCTCGTTCGTCCTCAAAAACGCGTTCGGCTGGAAAAAGGGCGCAGTCCTGCTGGCGGTCTTCTGCTTCGTATTCGGCCCCTGGACCTGCTGTGTCCAGACCGAGGCCGTGACAAGCTCCATGAACCAGGCCTTCGGGATCCGGCCGTTATACGCAGTCATTATCATCGGCATCACCTGCATCGCGACAATCTGGGGCGGACTCAGGCGCATCTCCGACGTCATGTCCCGCGCGGTTCCGATCATGGCTGCCATGTATATCATCATGGGCCTGGGCGTCCTCATCCTGAACGCGGCGCAGATCCCCGCCGTCATCGCTCTGATCTTTAAGAGCGCGTTCAGCCCCACGGCAGCCGTCGGCGGTTTCGCGGGCGCCACTGTCCGCGATGCCATTCAGTACGGCGTTGCCCGCGGGATCTATTCGAACGATGCCGGCACAGGTTACGGCATGATCGCCCACGCCTCCGCCGTGACCGACCACCCTGTCCGCCAGTCCCTCTGGGGGTGGGGCGAGGTCTTTGTCGACACCTTCATCATCTGCTCGATCACGGCGTTCACCATCATCATGACAGGCTCCTACACGGTGGAAGGCGTCACCAGCGCCGCCTGCACGACCCTGGCTTTCACCAAAGCCTACGGCAGCATCGGCGGCAGATTCACTGCCATCGCCGTCGCTGTCTTCGCCTGGACCACCATTATCGGCATGTACTACACCTGTGAAAAATCCGTCAACTACGCCTTCGGCGACACGGAGAACAACAGGAAGATGATGCCGGTCTATATGGTCTACTACATGCTTCCCTGCGTCATCTTCTACAATATCAAGGCAGAAGCCCTCTGGGCCTTCACGGACATCCTCTCCGCGTTCTACGTGTGCATCACGATCTTCATCATCGCGGCAAAGCACAAAGAGATCTTCCGCCTCTTCGACGACTTCTGGATGCGCTATATCCCGGAAAAAGAAGCCGGCAAAAATCCTCCCTATGTCACGTTCGACTGCAGGGAGGATGAATAATCCCGGGGGAGCAAAAATAATACACGGGCCGCGTCAGAAAACAGACCGGTGCGGGACGGAATCGTCCCGCACCGGCTTTTTATGCTGCGATCTATCTGCGCTCGATTGACCCATCTCACAGAACATCCCGAATGTTCCGTCAGAAAGCCCGATTATAATCGTTTTCGTGCGTAATTGACCCATCTCACAAAAACATCCCGAATGCTCCGTCGGAAAACCCGATGATAAGTCGTTTTCGTGCGCGATTGCTGCCGCCTCACAGAACATCCCGGATGTTCCGTCAGAATCCCAGGCTGTCGTTGACCAGGATCACATGGATCCTGCCCGGATGCTTGGAGTAGCGGGTGATCAGGAACTGGCAGCAGATCGTGTCCGGAGATTTGCAGTTCATGCAGGTTCCGTTCTTTGCACAGGGGGTGTCCAGACCGAACCTCTGGGCGTTGATAGTCGCAGCCGTATTGCGCGCGCGCTTCATGGCCGCGTCCACATCATTACAGATTTTGTTCATGCCGACGATGAACAGGACGTGTTTCGGCCCCTGCGCGATCGCGGATACGCGGTTCGCGTTGCCGTCGATATTCACGATGATCCCGTCCTCGGTCATGCCGTTCGCGCTTGCGAGATAGTAGTCCGCGTCATAAGCCGCCAGCATCGCCGCGCGCTTGTCTTCCATCTTATCCCGGTCGATAAAATTGTAATTTCCGCCCGCCAGCGCCTGCGGAAGGCCGATCTCATGCGCGCTCATGCAGCCGCCCATGGTGACGGAGCTCCCCTCCGGAATCAGAGACAGGGCGATTTTCAGCGCTTCCTCCTTATCCTTCGCGTAATAACCCGTCATCTGGCGGGACTCCAGCCCCTTAATGACCGTGGACGCCAGCAGCTCGTTCCGTTTCGTGATATTCTCGTTCATATTTCTCCTTTCCCTTTCCGCGGCGCGAACGCGCCAGAAAAACCTTCTGAAAATCCGCCGGGACGGATTCTCCGGCCGGATCAATTGCAGCCGCCGCAAGTAAGCTTGCGCGGTGTCTGATTGCAGCGCCGGAGCTTTTACAGTAAACTGCCATGACAGCGTGACTGCCTCCACCAGGGAGTAAAAGCTCCCCGGATTGCTCCGCTGCTTACGCAGCTCCCGCGATCCTGCCACATGTATTCGCAAATCGCATCGCTCGCTGACGCGTCGCGCTGCTTTTTCGCTCATACATGTGGCCCGGCGCAATAATCAGCCCCCGCTGCAAGCGAGCTTGCGCGGTGTCTGATTGCAGCGCCGGAGCTTTTACAGTATCTTATCACAGGAAACCGGATTAGGAAATTCTAACTTGTAACCGGTCCGCCCTGCTGTTATGAAGGCTTTTTTCCACAGCTTCGACTCAGTTTCGTCTATGCCTTTTTCCATAGTTTCGTTGCGGAAATGCTCAAAAAGTAGTACAATAACAAAATGTATGTCATGGATTAAAAAACAGTGAAATATCGCAGGGGACGGACTCTGCGGGAATCTGAGGAACTGCGGCAGGCCGACAGATCTATTCTGCCGCGGTCCTTAAACGGAATGCTTTCGGAAAGGAGATCCATGTAATGGACAGACAAAACCTGACCCTTCTCACCGACCTCTATGAACTGACGATGATGCAGGGTTATTTCAAGAACAAGGAAGAGAACCGCACGGTCATCTTTGATGCCTTCTACCGCACGAACCCGTTCGGCGGCGGCTATGCCATCATGTGCGGCGTGGAGCAGCTGGTGCGCTACGTGCAGGACCTGCATTTTTCCAGGCAGGACATCGATTATCTGCGCAGCCTGGGCATCTTTGACGCGGACTTCCTGGATTATCTCGCTGATTTCCGTTTTACCGGCGATATCTACGCGATCCCCGAAGGGACGCTGATGTTCCCCCGCGAGCCCATGGTCAAGGTCATCGCCCCGATCGCGCAGGCCCAGCTCATGGAGACCGCGATCCTCAATATTATCAACCATCAGAGCCTGATCGCCGCCAAGGCGGCGCGCATCTGCTATGCGGCAAAAGGCGACGGCGTCATGGAATTCGGTCTTCGCCGGGCGCAGGGACCGGACGCCGGCACGTACGGCGCCCGCGCGGCGGTCATCGCCGGCTGTGTGGGCACCTCCAACGTCCTGTGCGGGGAACTTTTCGACGTTCCTGTCAAGGGTACGCACGCTCACAGCTGGATCATGAGCTTCCCGGATGAGCTGACCGCGTTCAAGACCTACGGCGAACTGTATCCGAACGCCTGCATCCTCCTCGCGGACACCTACGACACGCTCAAATCCGGTGTCCCCAACGCGATCAAGACCTTCCAGTATCTGCGTGATAAGGGAATCCTCGGCAAGGGCTACGGCATCCGTCTCGACAGCGGCGACCTGGCGTACATCTCCAAGAAGGCCAAAAAGATGCTCGACGAAGCGGGCTTCCCGGACGCGATCATCTCCGCCTCCAACGACCTCGACGAGCTCCTGATCGCCTCCCTGAAGAGCCAGGGCGCGACCATCACCTCCTGGGGCGTCGGCACGAACCTGATCACAGCCAAGGACAACCCCTCCTTCGGCGGCGTCTACAAACTGGCCGCCATTCAGGACGACGAAGGAAATTTCATTCCCAAGATCAAGCTCTCCGAGAACACCGAAAAGGTCACCAACCCCGGGAACAAGAAGATCTACCGCGTCTACAACGAGCCGGAGCACAAGATCCAGGCGGACCTCATCTGTCTCGAGGAGGAGGTCTTTACCGAAGCCGACGCGATCACCCTCTTTGACCCCGTGGAACCCTGGAAAAAGACGAAGCTTCATCCCGGGGAGTTCTCCCTGCGTGAACTCATGGTCCCGCTCTTCAAGGACGGCAAATGTGTCTACGAATCCAGAAAGACCATGGAGATCCGCGACTACTGCATGAAGGAGCAGGAGACGCTCTGGGACGAGTCCCGCCGTCTCGTGAACCCGCACCAGGTCTACGTCGACCTGTCCCAGAAGCTGTATGACAACAAGCTGAAGCTCCTGGACGAGATCACCGAGCAGAAGATGAAGCTGCACGAGAGCTGAGGCGCAGTCCCGCGACTCCGGATCGTGTGCAATTCCCGGCGGATCGGCCGCGGGATATTTCCATCGATCGATAAACAGAATCCTCCGAAAACAGACAGCCTGCGGGAAAATTCCCGCAGGCTGTTTCGGATTTCCTGTATTCTTCCTGTATGCTGAACAGATTTTGAATGCCGGAGCTCACTGCGCCGGAACGGCGACCGCGCGCAGCGTCACGGCGGCGTCCTGTCCTTCGGGCAGGAGCTCGTCGCTGACGCGGATGGAGGCCGCGCCGCTGTTTTCAGCGCCGCCGGTTCCCGTTTTCTCCGGATTTCCCGCCGCATTCTCCACAGGCACGCCGTTGACCTCCCAGCCCGCAAACCAGTATCCCTCCGCGGGAACCGCTTCCGCTGTAAAGGAGGTCCCCCGGTAGTATTCATTCTCCCGGGACTGCCCGGGCTGCAGGACCTGGATTTTTTTATCCGGGGAAGTCCCGCAGTCATTGTTCCAGGTGACGGTGACGCCCTCTCCGGCTTCAATCCGCACTTCGAAGCGGTCGGTCAGGCCCATGTACTTCGTGATGTTCGCGCGGTACAGTTTCTCCTTTTCGCGCACGTTCTGTTTTGTGACAAAAGCCGTGTGCTCCATTTCCTTCCAGAAGGCTTCGCCGTAATCGAGAATATATTCCCGATGAAGCCCCTCGTACAGCGCGTCCAGAACCCCGCAGGCGTGCTCCGGTTCAAACGCGGTCCGGAGCAGGTCATCCACATAGGTCAGGAACGTATTCCTGTATTTTTCGCACTCCATGACGTGATAAAAGGTCGCGCCCTTGTCCTTCATAAGGTAGTCTATCAGCTCCGTGGACCAGCGGGCGGGATCCCCGTGAAGGTTATTGGACAGGATCTGGTCCATGTCGTCCAGGACAAAGCGGATCCGGCCGTCCGTGTAAGGGTTTTCCGGGTCCTCCTCGCCCAGATAGCGCCAGATGGTCACATTGTTGTACGGCCAGTCAACGTTGTTCAGAAGCACTTCCAGGGCAAAATAGAACAGATAATTGTCCATATCCACAGCCTGTTCGAGGGCCTCCCGGTTCGCGGGATCCTTCAGATCCGCAGTGAAAAGTTTGATGATTTTCGCCCGGGTATAGACGTCCACATCGCTGCCGCTGTATTTTTCCATGGCGTCGGGGACGTTCAGGCCGAACAGGCGGCAGAGGTACGCTTTGTCCGCGCTCGGGGTGACGTCACAGACCGTATAGAATTCTCCGTTTAAGAACATAACCCCGAGGCGGTTTTCCGTAAGCCCCGGAAATCCGCACTCGTCGGTCAGCTGTTTCGCGTACTGGTTCCGCACGCTCCGGATGTGGTAGGTCGGGATCCCGTGTGTCCGGAACTTGATTTTCCGGAAACGGTCGACAGTGTTCGCAATGCCTGTCTCCGGATCCGCGGCATTGCTTAATGCCGCGCCGCCGTCCGCCGGGGAACCCGCCGCAGCCATGCTTTGGTCATTGCTTCCGTCCGCCGGGGAATCCGCCGCGGCAGAGGTCCCGGAACCGGCGCCGTCCGCCGGGGAATCCGCTCCGCCCGCGGGCGTAAAAATGTCCAGGGAGAATGTGTCCCCGGAGGAGCCCCGCGCCCGGGAAGCCTCCGCGCGGAAGGACCTGGTCGGCAGAATTCTCGAGCTGTATCCGGAAATCGACAGCCCGGCATCCTCTTCCATTAGGACTTCCCCGTCCGGGGAAAACAGAGTGACATGGCCGTCTTTAATCCAGGAATCTCCTTCCTGATAAAAGTTTCCCGCGCGGTCCTCGCGGACTCCGTTCTCCAGATCCGTCCGGTAATGGCTTCCCTTCACCATGATCCCGTTCTCGTAATCGAAAAGATTGCCGGAATCCGTCGAGACGCTGACGACACAGACATCCTGCCAGCGCTCCCGGACACCCGGACCGATCACATAGGTCCTGGTCACGACGGGACTCCTGTCTTCTCCCTGAATCAGGCAGGCGCGGACAGGAATCACGCAGATCCCGTCCCGGGTCCGTTCCGGCCATACTCCGTTATCGGAGGCAGCTGTCCAGACTTCCTTCCGCCAGGTCTCCCGGCCTTCTTCTACAGAGGGAGTCTCTGCTGTTTTTTCTTTTTCAGAGCCGGCCGCTTCTGTCTCTGCTCCTTTCGGGTCTTCCGAGGAGCCGGCGGTCTCTTCCTCTATCAGGTCTTCCGCGTTGCCTGCCGTCTCTCCCGGTTCCAGGGCAGCCGCCAGGGCCTCCGCCTTTACTTCCGCGGAGCCGACATCCGTTGTCGCCGCGGACCCGGCAGTCTCTCCCTGCGCCGCAGCCGTTGTCGCCGCGGATCCGGCAGTCTCCTCCTGCGCCGCGGCCGTTGACGCCGCGGACCCGGCCGTTTCCGGCTGCTCCGCCTCAGCTGCGGCCTTCTGCTGTTCCGCCTCGTGAATCACTTCCCGCCGCTCCGCTTCCAGGCGCTCCGCCTCCGCGAGCGCCTCCTTTGCGGCCACCGCAAGGTCGATCCCGTCTTCATACAGCAGACTGTCCGCCGTCGGTTCATCCCCGTTGAGCGTGTAGCGGATCTCAATACCCTCTCCCTGCCGGACACTCTCCATCGCGGACAGCTTCAGAACAAAGCCGTCTTCAAAAAAACCGCTGTCCTCACTGAA
>JAUNJS010000440.1 GCA_030533125.1 Eubacteriales bacterium
CTCCTGCGGATTCTCTTTCCGCGGCGGACCGCAACGGATCCTCCGCGGATTCCGGAGCCGTGAGCTTCACGGCGCCCGTTACGATCCCTATGGTTTTTATGACCTACGCCAATGTCGTCTTCTCCTACGGCGCGGAGAGGTTTATTTCCGCCTGCCGTGAGATCGGCATCGACGGGCTGATCCTGCCCGACCTCCCGTTCGAGGAAAAAGAGGAGTTCGCTCCTCTCTGCCGCAAATACGGCGTCGCGCTCATCTCCCTCATCGCGCCGACCTCCGAAAACCGCATCGCCATGATTGCCCGGGAGGCGGAAGGCTTCCTCTACATCGTCTCCAGTCTGGGCGTAACCGGAACACGAAGCGAGATCACCACGGACCTCTCCTCCATTGTCCGCCTTGTGCGCGAAAACACCGGCGTCCCCTGTGCCATCGGCTTCGGCATTTCCACGCCCGAACAGGCAAAAAAGATGGCCGGAATCGCGGACGGCGCCATTGTCGGCTCCGCCATTGTCAAGCTCCTGGCCGCCCACGGACAAAAGGCGCCGGAACATATCGGCGCGTATGTAAAATCCATGAAAGATGCCGTCGTCTCTGCCTGACGGACTTCGCGTCACACGTCAAATGTCCCGGGATCTGACAGGGGCTGTTCTGCCGTCCTCAATTCTCCTTCTTCTCCTGCCGGACGTTTTTCGCTGCCGGACAAAAGACTTCAAACAGCGTCCCCGCGAAAAAACGGGGCTGCCGCACCGGATTGTTTGTGCGGCAGCCCCGTTAATCGTGCTTTTCAGTTTTGTTCTGCGGTCCCCGGATTGCATTGACTGACACGGTAGATTCACCGTTGTCGAAAACGGTCAATTGCCCGCCGGATTCCCGTCATGTTTCCGCGTTTGACTCTTCAGGTTTACGCCTTAATTCATATCCTTCAGCAGCTCTCCCTTTTCTTCACCCTGTTATTGATCGGAATGGTTTACAGATTCATCATCAGGGCAACAATTATTCCCAGTATGAATCCTGCTGCGACCTGGATCGGGGTGTGCCCGACCAGTTCCTTGAGCAGCTTGTCGTGCGACAGATCCACCGCGTCCGCACTCAAAAGGTGTTCGATGATTTCGTTGATCGCTTTTGCCTGCTTGCCGGTCTCGAGACGGACTCCCATCGCGTCATGCATGACAACAATTGCCATGATGGCGGCAACAGCAAATACAGGCGAATCCCACCCGCACACAAAGCCGGTGGCAACCGCCACACTCGTGACTGTCGCGGAATGGCTGCTCGGCATGCCTCCGTCTCCAAAGAGGCGCTCCAGGACAAATTCCCTGGTTACAAAGAGATGGACCAAGATTTTCAGAATCTGGGAAATCGCCCATGCAGCTACGCCGGTGATCAGAATTTTATTGTTCATGAGATCGTGACATACGCCTCCCATGCCGCGTCTCCTTTCCTCAAAGATTCTTGTTTTATGCCGGTTTTGGACATATTCAGATTATATCACATATTCATGGACAGGGCATCGTTTTAATCTTTCATTTTTCGGGAAACATGATAGAATGGTACTGTTCAGGCTGCCGGGAAATTCGACGTTTTGCGCGTCTTTTTCGCGCGAAACCCGGGGTTTCTGTTCCTAAACCGCAGGAGCTGATTGTATCTTTCTTAAAACAAACTGATGCATATTCCACGCGAATCTCCGGCTTCCGCGGCAGAACGAAATATACTTGCGAGGACTCTCATGAAAAAGAAAAAAGATCATAAACCCAATGTTTTCCATACGGCGATTGCTGTGGGCGCCTGTAAGCTTACCCGCGGGATCCTGCGCGCGACCGGACGCGGAGGAACGGCAATCCCGGGGATTGTCGCGCTCAGGATCTCCAGAAATGTCCTGTCCGTCCCGGCACAGGACATGAAGATTGTGGTTGTGACGGGAACAAACGGAAAGACGACGACCTGCGCGATGATCACGAACGCGATCCGGAAGGCAGGATTTACATGCCTGGCGGATAAATCCGGGGCTAATCTGCTGCACGGCATCGCTTCCGATCTTCTTTGCAACACGGACTGGAGAGGCCGTCCCCGCTATGAGTATGCAGTTCTGGAATGCGACGAAGCGGCGCTCAAACAGCTCGTACCGCTGATCCATCCGCGGGTCATTGTCGTCACGAACCTGTTCAGCGACCAGGTCGACCGGTACGGGAGCGTGCAGAACACGCTGCAGGAGATCCGGGCCGGCGTTGAGCTCAGTCCGAAGTCCGTGCTGGTTCTGAACGCCGAGGACCCTCTCTCCGCTTCGCTCTCCCTCCGCACGCCCAACAAGGTTGTCTGGTACGGAATGGACGCCTCTGTCGGCACACAGGGTGACGTAGACCTGTCTGACGCCGGAAAATGCCCGGTGTGCGACAGGGAGTACGTCTACGATTACAATATCTACGCCCATCTCGGAGGCTTCCGCTGCCGCGGCTGCGGTTATCACCGCCGTAATCCGCTGATTGCGGTCACATCCATTGACAGGATGGGGGCGGACGGAAGTACTGTACACATGCGTGTCGTCAAGGATTCCGCGCCGCGGGAAGTACGCATCGCGCTGCCTGCCGTCTACAATGTCTATAACGCGGCGGCTGCAATCGCGGCCTCCAGGGCGCTTCAGCTTCCGATGCAGGACGCCATCAACTCCCTCTCCACAGTGCACTCCGCCTTTGGACGGATGGAGACCTTTGATCTGGACGGCATCCGCCTGCAGATGATCCTGGTGAAGAATCCTGCCGGGTGCAACCAGGCCTTCTCCTATGTCACCTCCTTCGAGGAGGATTTCACCGCCGTCCTCTGCCTCAATAACAGAACCGGCGACGGACACGATATCTCCTGGATCGCGGACACGGATTATGAAAAGCTCTGCGCGGATCCGCATCTGAAACAAATCTATATCGCCGGTG
>JAUNJS010000441.1 GCA_030533125.1 Eubacteriales bacterium
GACGCTGGAAAAATGGGAAAAGTCTGCGCCGCGCCGGGCGGCAGATCGAGGAAAAAAGCGATACCGATCTGCCTGCCAAAGGTTTTACTCCCTGCCGGATCCACCAATACGGTATCGGATTCCGTGGGAAAGAAGGGATGACTGTTATACAAAGAGGAGTGGAAGAATATGAGCAGGATCGTCGTACTCGTGGGAAGTGTCCGCAGAGGCGGAAATACAGAACTGCTGGCCAAAGCCTTCGCGGACGGCGCAGGCCGGAATCATGAAGTGGAACTGGTGTCCGTCGCGGATTACCGGATCCATCCGTGCTGCGGCTGCAATCATTGTTACACCAGCGACGGGAACCGCTGCGCGCAGAAAGATGATATGACAGTCATCTATGAGAAGCTCAGACAGGCGGATACCGTGGTCATTGCTTCGCCGGTCTATTTTTACGGAATCAGCGCGCAGCTGAAAGCCCTTGTCGACAGGCTCCACACGCCGATGCGGAATGAATTCCGCATAAAAAGGCTCGGCCTGATCCTGGTCGGGGCAGCGACGCTTCCCGATCTGTTTGACCCCATTCTTTTGCAGTACCGGATGATCCTCAGGTTTTTCGGGCTGGAGGATATCGGGACGGTGCTTGTCAGCGGGGCGAGGGACAAGGGGGATGTTCTCCGGGGAGACGGGCCGGAACGCGCGTTTGAACTGGGGAGATCACTGCGATAACCCGCGCTGTTTCGCAACAAAACCTGACATGATTCGTATGAAAATGTCAGGTTTTGTTGGTGGACATAAGCCTGCCGCGCAATTATGATGATGTTAAATATAATTGCAAAGGTGGGATTATTATGAGAAAGTACTACTTGGACAATATCAGATGGATAACGGTCGTGATCGTGGTATTTTACCATGTGTTCTACATGTATAATACGGAAGGACTTCTTGGCGTGGCAGGCAGGATCACGAACCTGGAGGTGCAGTATTACGATGTGTTTCAGTACATCGTGTACCCGTGGTTCATGATGCTTCTGTTTATCGTTTCCGGAATCAGCGCGCGGCTTGACCTGAAAAAACACAGCGACAGAGAGTTTATCAGGAACAGAACCAGGAAACTCCTGGTGCCTTCTACGATCGGATTGTTCGCGTTTCAGTTTCTGCAGGGGTTTGTAAACGTATCCCTGGGAGGCCTCTTCGAAAGAGAACCCGATCTGCCGTTTCCTGCAAAGGCGCTCATATGTGTCGCGAGCGGAGTCGGGGCGCTCTGGTATATCCAGCTTCTGTGGTTCTTTTCGATGCTGCTGATCGTGGTGCGCAAAATCGAAAAGGACCGTCTCTGGAGGATCGGCGGCAGGGCAGGGATGCCGGTCCTGATCGCGATGGTTCTGCCGGTCTTCGGCGCCGCGCAGATTCTGAACACGCCCATCATTTTAGTCTACCGGTTCGGCCTGTATTTCTTCGTTTTCCTGCTCGGGTATTTTGTGTTTTCCCATGACGAAGTAATCGGCGTCCTGAAAAAGTGGTTTCCTTTGGCGGGCGGAATCGCGGCAGTCCTCGGAATCGCGTTTTGCGCCAGGTATTTCGGGGAAAACTACGCGGATTATCCGGCAAACCGATCGGTGCTGTTTGCGGGCTATGGCTATTTTGCCTGTCTGGCGATCCTGGGCGGCATGGCGGAATATGGGAATTTCAGCAGCCGCTTCACGCAGTGGATGAGCAGGCGGAGTTTCGGCCTGTATGTCTTCCATTACCTCGGCATCTCCTCCGTGGGTCTGTTTATCGGGAAACGGGGACTTCTCCCCGCGCCGGCGGTCTATTTCCTGAGCCTGGCGGCAGGGTTCGCGGGAGGATATCTTTTATACGAAATCATATCCCGCATCCCGGGCTACAGATGGGCGGTGCTCGGAATAAAGGGAAATAAATAAAAATAAAGAAAAATAAAGGAAACAAAAAGAGAAATCGTACAGAATGCGCAAAAAAGATCGGGAATGCGAATGTGTGGAGCGGGTCGGGAGCGCGCAAGCGCGACGAAACGCGTAGTTTTATACATATGTGGTCCGTGACACCAAATCATGGAACTGAAGCAGGAAAGACGGGGGAGAAGAGAAATGTTCAAGGAGAATCTCATACAGCTTCGTAAGCTGCGGCGGATGACGCAGGAAGAGGTCGCGGAGAAGGTCGGTGTGACGCGCCAGGCCGTGGCGAAGTGGGAATCGGGAGAGACCGTTCCGGACCTGGACAAATGCAGGACGCTCGCGGAGCTGTTCGGGGTTTCGCTTGACGATCTCGCGAATTACGAATCAGGAAACAATCTCGGACTGGGCGTGCCGCCGAAGGGAAAGTATCTGTTCGGGCTGGTGACGGTCGGCGACAAGGGGCAGATCGTGATCCCGGCAAAGGCGAGAAAGCTGTTTGATATTTCCGCCGGAGACCAGCTGGTCGTGCTCGGGGACGAGACGCAGGGGATGGCGGTCATTAAATCGGAGCGTTTTCTCGAGATGGCTCAAATAATCAGAAATCTGGAAACAAAGCAATAGGCAGGCAGATACGCGAGCTGTCCGTGAGCCGGGTATTCAGCGCAGCCATGCAGGATGTTATATCCACGGCGCGGCCATGCAATGTGTCAGGTATACAGCGCAGCCATGCAGGAGGTTATATCCACGGCGCGGCCATGCAATGTGTCAGATATACAGGGCAGCCATACAATAAGAGACAGGGGAAGCGGAATGTCTCCCCTGTCTCTTTTATTGCATTTATGACACCGCCCGCGGAATATTGTATTCCGCCTTGCAGCGGACGACAGCCGTCCGGGGCAGAGGGCGTCATGGCAGCCTCTGCCCTGTTAAACTGATACAGTCTGCCTTTTTTGCAGCTGCGCAGCATCTGAAGGAGCAGCAGCGGCAGTTTTCCGAATCAATAGCAGCGGCGGTATTCCGGA
>JAUNJS010000105.1:0-6801 GCA_030533125.1 Eubacteriales bacterium
TATACTTATTCTCTATGCCGCCCGACGGGCGGAGCAGTGCTGTGCGATCGCCGGCTGTGTCCGGCACTTTCAAGAGGCAGATTCATGAAACAGAAGAGAGAAGACGTCAGGAACGTAGCCATTATCGCGCACGTCGACCACGGCAAGACCACGCTGGTTGACGGGCTGTTAAAGCAGAGCGGTGTTTTTCGGGAAAATCAGGCGGTCCAGGACCGCGTGCTGGATTCAAACGATCTCGAGCGGGAGCGGGGGATCACGATCCTTTCCAAGAACACGGCCGTATATTATAAAGGAACAAAGATCAATATTGTCGACACCCCCGGACACGCGGATTTCGGAGGAGAGGTGGAGCGCGTCCTCAAAATGGTGAACGGCGTTATTCTGGTCGTGGACGCGTTCGAGGGACCGATGCCGCAGACGCGGTTCGTGCTTTCGAAGGCAATGGCGCTGGATCTCCCGGTCATTGTCTGTATCAACAAGATCGACCGGCCCGGCGCGCGCCCCACGCAGGTCATTGACGAGGTGCTGGAGCTCCTCATGGATCTGGGCGCGAGCGATGAACAGATCGACTGTCCGTTTGTCTTTGCGTCCGCCAAATCCGGGATCGCGACGATGGACCTGGGGAGTCCGGGCGCCAGCATGAAGCCGCTGTTCGAGACGATCATCGACTATATTCCGGCGCCGGAGGGCGACCCGGACGCCGGCACGCAGATGCTGATCAGCACGATCGATTACAATGAATATATCGGGCGTATCGGCGTCGGCAAGGTGGACAACGGATCAATCCGCGTGAACCAGGAATGTGTGATCGTCAACCACCATCATCCGGACCAGCACCGGAAGGTGAAGGTGAGCAAGCTCTATGAATTCGAGGGCCTGCGCAGGGTCGAGGTGCAGGAAGCGCGGATCGGCTCGATTGTCGCGGTTTCCGGAATAGATGATCTGCATATCGGAGATACGCTCTGCGCCCCAGAGGCGCCCTGCGCGATTCCTTTCCAGAAGATCTCGGAACCCACCATCGCGATGACCTTCAATGTCAACGATTCCCCTCTCGCGGGAAAGGACGGCAAATATGTCACGAGCCGCCACATCCGCGACCGTCTCTACCGGGAGCTGAACACCGACGTCTCCCTGCGCGTCGAGGACACGGATACCACGGAATCCTTCAAGGTCTCCGGGCGCGGCGAGCTGCATCTGTCCGTTCTCATTGAGACCATGCGCCGCGAGGGATACGAGTTTTCCGTGAGCAAGGCCGAGGTAATCTACCGCTATGATGAGAAAGGCCGGCGCCTCGAACCGATCGAGGAGTGCATTGTCGACGTTCCTGAGGAATACGCGGGAAATGTCATCCAGAAGCTGGGGGAGCGGAGGGGCGAACTGATCAACATGAGCGCCATTCAGGGCGATTACACGCGCCTGACCTTCCTGATTCCCTCGAGGGGCCTCATCGGCTACCGCGGGGATTTCCTGACCGACACCAGGGGCAACGGCATCATGAACACCATCTTTCACAGCTATGCCCCGTACAAAGGAGATATCAGTTACCGGAAAACCGGGTCGCTCATCGCCTTCGAAGCCGGAACCGCCGTCCCCTACGGTCTGTTCGGCGCCCAGGACCGGGGACAGATGTTCATCGGCCCCGGAGAGGAAGTCTATGCCGGCATGATTGTCGGGCAGAGCAGCAAGGCGGTTGACATCGACGTCAATGTCTGCAGGACCAAACACCTGACCAACACGCGGGCCTCCAGCGCGGACGAGGCGCTGCGCCTGGTTCCCCCGAAAATCATGAGTCTCGAACAGGCCATCGAATACATCGACACGGACGAACTTCTTGAGGTCACCCCGCATCATCTCCGCCTCCGGAAAAAAATACTGGACGCGCGCCTTCGCAAACGCGCCTCCCAGAAAAGCTGACCGGGGGATTTTCCGCCCCGGCGCGTGTCCGGCCTACAGGCACTCCGTGTCAGCAGGCCCTGCCCTGCGGAGGGAGTCGATACCGGTCCGGGTTACAGGCCGCACCGGAGCCTTCCTGCAAACGGCCCCGTAGAAAGCCCGCCCCGGCTCAGCCCTCCTAACCACGCCCGGCTTCGAAACCCGGACTGCAGACAGCGATCCCCTTCGAATCCGGCTTCAAAACCCGGGCTGTGCGGTCCATAGAAACTGCTTGTCACTTCTTGCCTGAAAATGCTATACTGTTTTCATTGATGACATGATGGGAGGGATCGACATGAGCAGAATCATCCTGAAACTATCCGGCGAGGCGCTGGCGGGAGACATTGACAGCAGTCCCCGCAACGCAAAGGGCGCGGTAAAGCTCTATGACGAAGAGGTGATCGCGGGAATCGCGTCCCAGGTCAGGGAGCTGCGCGAAGCGGGACACCAGATCGGCGTCGTCACAGGCGGCGGCAATATCTGGCGCGGACGCACGGGCAATGAAATCAACCGGGTAAAATCCGACCAGATCGGAATGCTGGCCACGGTCATGAACTGCCTGTATGTGTCTGAGATTTTCCGCGGGGCCGGACTCGATACCCGCGTGATGACGCCGTTCGCCTGCGGCACGTTCACAGAGCAGTTCTCCAGGGACAGCGCGGTCCGGTATCTGGAAGCAGGGATTGTCGTCTTTTTTGCCGGCGGCACGGGCCACCCTTATTTTTCCACGGACACCGGGATTGTTCTGCGGGCCGTCGAAGTGGAAGCGGACATGATCCTGATGGCGAAAAATGTCGACGGCGTCTACGACAGCGACCCGGCGAAGAACCCCGGCGCGAAGCGGTTTGACCGCCTCACATACGAGGAAGTCGTGGAACGGGGACTGCAGGCCGTGGACATGACATCCTCCGTCCTCGCGAAGGAAAACGGGATGGAGATGCGTGTTTTTGCCCTGCAGGCGCCCGGCAGCATCGTCCGCGCCGCGGAAGGAAATTTTGAAGGGACAGTGATTACCGGATCCTGATTCTGATCCCCCCGGGGACAGGAGTTCTTTTTGAGTAATTTTTAGTGCGATTCCGGGAAAACGGGAATGACTTTCCGCTTCCTGCATCCGCACCATCACAAAATATATATTGCCAACGATTTTCCAGAAAGGGGTATCAATCATGAGCAGCGACAGAATCAAGCCGTTCGAACAGAAGATGGAAAAAACCTTGTCTCATCTGGAGACTGACCTGCAGGCAATCCGCGCGGGGCGCGCGAATCCGCATGTCCTTGACAAAATCCGCGTCGATTATTACGGATCGCCTACTCCCATCCAGCAGCTTGCCAATGTTTCGGTTCCCGAGGCCAGGATCATCCAGATTGCTCCCTGGGAAAAGAAGATGCTCAAGGAAATCAGCAGGGCGATTTCCGCTTCCGATATCGGGATCAACCCGTCCAACGACGGGAGCACCATCCGCCTTGTTTTCCCGGAACTGACCGGCGAGCGCCGCAAGCAGCTCTCCAAGGACGTCAAGAAGATGGGGGAAGAAGCCAAGGTCGCGATCCGCAATATCCGCCGCGACGGCAATGAAACATTTAAGAAGCTCAAAAAGAACGAGGATGTCTCCGAGGACGTGGTCGCGGAGCTGCAGGACGACCTCGGGAAAGTGACGGAGAAGTTCGTCAAGAAGATCGACAAGGCGATCGAGGAGAAGACAAAAGAGATCATGACGGTCTGATCCTGCAAAAACGCGGGAGTACAAAAGACAGGATCGTGACGGTCCGGTCCGGCGGAGATGCCGGAGAACAGAAAGAGAGGATCGCGGCGGCCTGATCCGGCGGGAAAGCCGGAGGACAGAAGACAGGATCACGGTCTGATACACGGGCGTAGCTTTCCGGATTCCGGGGAGTTACGCCATGCTTTTCTTTTATTTATACTTCATGGCATGGCTTGCTGCCACAAACTACGTATGTATAAAACTGCGCGTGCCGCCGCGCCTGGGCGCTACCGACCCGCGGTTTTATATATGCTTCCGGAGGATGCGGGTATGGGTTCGAATCATACAGGCGCGGACAGGAAGATTCCCGCGCATGTCGCGATTATCATGGATGGAAACGGACGCTGGGCAAAGCAGCGCGGCATGCCGCGCACCTTCGGGCACACGCAGGGCGCCCGCGTCGTGGAACAGATTCTGGAGGACGCGGATGATCTCGGGATCCGCTATCTGACGGTCTACGCGTTTTCTACCGAAAACTGGTCACGGCCTGCCGCGGAGGTCAAGGCGCTCATGAACCTTCTCCGGCGCTATATGAAGACCAGTCTGGTCAAATGCGCGAAAAACAATGTCCGCATCCGCGTCATCGGGGACAAGACGAAGCTGGAGCCCGACCTGCAGCAGGCCATCGCGCATCTGGAAGAGGAGACAGCTTCCAACACCGGCATCAGTTTCCAGATCGCCATCAATTACGGGGGGCGCGATGAAATCGTGCGCGCCGTGCGCCGCGCGGCCCGGGAAGGGCTTCTTGTGGACGCCTCCGCCTTTGATGAAACCGCTCTCGGAAGCTGTCTGGATACGGCCGGCCTCCCGGATCCGGACCTGCTCATCCGCACCTGCGGGGAACAGCGCATTTCAAATTTCCTGCTCTGGCAGATCGCCTACGCGGAGCTCTATTTTACGGACAAGGCGTGGCCGGATTTCGACCGCGCCGAGCTGGAAAAGGCGATCGACGCCTACAACCACCGGGAACGCAGGTACGGGGGAATTAAGTAAGGAAGTATTTATTCACGGAGATCCCGCGGTTATGAATTGCCTCGTTCCGGCGCGCCGGCGTACAGTTCAGGAATGCGGATGCTTTTCCCGGACAGGAACACCCGGGCCGGGCGGGCGGGACAGGCGGGATCCGGGGATACAGGGGGACGCAAATGAAGCAGCGAATTATCAGCGGCGTAATTGTTGCCGCAGCCGTCATCGGACTCGGATTTATCGGCTCTTATCCGCTCACTATGGCGGTCATGATCTGCAGCCTGATCGGATATCTGGAGCTCGCGGCAGTGCTCTGTCCGTCCAGGACGGTAAAAAACGGCGGCGCGGCGCAGCCTTCCGGCGGTCCGGATCTCATCGCGCTGCCCGGTTTTCTGTTTGCAGTGCTCTATTACGCGGGCCTGATGGGGATTGAGTGGCGCTACGGGCTTGTCAACGCGGACGGAATGCGTGCCGCGTCCGATTTCTGGGCAGTCATGCTCATGACGGCGGATTTTCTGGTGACGATGGGAATCTATGTCTTTACGTTCCCGCGCCGGAAATCCCACCGCGTGACAGGGGCTCTGGCCGCGTTTTTATACGCGCCCGTCCTGATGTCGTTCCTCGTCCGCACCCGGAACCTGCGGCACGGGATTTATCTGTATCTTCTGATTTTTGTCTGTGCCTCCATCACCGATGTCTGCGCGCTCGCCGCGGGCATGGCCTTCGGGAAACACAAACTCGCGCCTGTCCTGAGTCCGAAAAAGACCATCGAGGGTGCCGTCGGCGGCGTTCTCGGCTCGGCTGCCGTCAGCTGCGTCATCGCCCTCGCGCTCCGCTTCTTTGAACCCGGCACCGACGTGCTGCCTGTTTTCCTGATTATCGGAATCTGCGGGAGCCTGATCGGACAGACCGGCGACCTCGCGGCCTCCGCGATCAAGCGCAACGCCGGAATCAAGGATTACGGAAACCTGATTCCGGGACACGGCGGCATCATGGACCGCTTTGACAGCGTCCTGTTTACAGCGCCTGTCATTTATTATCTGTCGTTCCTGCTGGCAGGGAAAATGTAAGGACAGCCGGCGGAGAACTGTACGGAAAGGGACGGAAAATGATCATCAGTATCCTTATTTTTCTCATTATGTTCGGCGCGATCGTGATCTCGCATGAGTTCGGGCATTTTGCCATTGCGCGCAGGAACGGGATCCGGGTCAATGAATTTGACATCGGGATGGGACCCGTCCTGTACCGGAAAAAGGGAAAAGAGACGGATCTCTGCATCCGGCTGCTGCCGATCGGGGGAGCCTGTATGTTCGACGGTATGTATGATTCCGAGGACGACGACGGGGAGCCCGCGGTGCTCGACGAGCATTCGTTCCCGAACGCGCCGGTCGCCGGCAGGATCGCGGCTGTCCTCGCGGGGCCGATGGCGAATTTCATTCTCGGTTTTGTCCTGTCCGTCATTCTGGTTGCTTTTGCCGGGACGGATCTTCCGGTCATCCAGGAAGTCCTTCCGGATTCCGCCGCCATGGAGGCGGGACTGCAGTCCGGGGATGTAATCAAAAGAATCAACGGCGAGAACATCCATATTTACCGGGAAGTGACGCTTATTTCGATGATGAACTACGGGGATCCCCTGTCGATCACGGTCGAGAGGGACGGAGAGCGGCAGACTATTACGCTCGTTCCCCGCTACGACGAGACGGACAAGCGGTATTATATCGGCATCCGCGGCTCGGGGGAGGCGGTCCGGTGCAATCCGTTCCAGGTATTCCAGTACGGCTTCTACGAGACGGAGTACTGGCTCAAGGCGACCTGGAAGTCCCTGGCGCAGATGTTCCGCGGACACTTCTCGAAAGATGACATCGCCGGACCCGTGGGAGTCGTCAAAGTGGTCGACGATACCTATGCGGAGACGGCGCCCTACGGACCGGCGGCGGTCATTCTGACCTTCCTGAGCCTCGCGACGCTCCTGACTGTGAACCTGGGCGTCATCAACCTGCTGCCGATCCCCGCCCTGGACGGAGGCAGGCTCCTGTTCCTGTTCCTGGAAGCGGTGCGAGGCAAACCGATCCCCCCCGAAAAGGAAGGGATGGTGCATCTCGCGGGCTTCGCCGTGCTGATGTTTGTAATGGTCCTGGTT
>JAUNJS010000105.1:6815-8974 GCA_030533125.1 Eubacteriales bacterium
ACGCTTAAAAATACAAAAAACGCTGTCCGCGCGGGACGGATCCTGACGGAACAGCAGCCCCGGCAGGAGTCCGCAGCGCATGGAAGGGCACAGGATGCCGCTCCGCACGCAGATCCGCGGACAAGTCCTGTATACAGCGGGAGAGGAGCGCTATGAGCTATCGCGACCATACAAAGAAAATCCGGATCGGAGACCGCGTGATCGGGGGCGGCAGCCCCGTTCTGATCCAGTCCATGACCAATACGCCCACGGAGGATGTGGAGGCGACTGTGGCGCAGATCCTGCGCCTCGAGGAGGCCGGATGCGAGATCATCCGCTGCACCTGCCCTTCGGCGGAGGCCGCCGCCGCGATCGGCGAAATCAAAAAACAGATCCATATCCCGCTGGTTGCGGACATCCATTTTGACTATAAGATGGCGATCCTCGCGATGGAGAACGGCGCGGACAAGATCCGGATCAATCCCGGCAACATCGGCGGGCCGGAGAAGATCGCGGCGGTCGTGCGCTGCGCGAAGGAGCGCGGCATACCGATCCGCGTGGGGGTCAACAGCGGCTCCCTGGAAAAGGAGATCCTGCAGAAGTACGGCGGCGTGACGGCGGAGGGCCTCGTCGAGAGCGCCCTGGACAAGGTCCGCATGATCGAGGACTGTGATTACGACAACATGGTCATCAGCATCAAATCCTCCGATGTCCTCATCTGCGCCCGCGCCCACACACTGCTGGCGGAAAAATCGTCGTACCCGCTTCATGTGGGGATCACGGAGGCGGGCACCCTCTACAGCGGAAACATCAAATCGGCCGTGGGCCTCGGAATCATCCTGTATCAGGGGATCGGGGACACGATCCGTGTCTCCCTGACGGGAGATCCCGTGGAGGAAATCAAATCCGCGAAAATGATCCTGCGGTCCCTCGGGCTCAGGAAGGGCGGCATTGACGTCGTCTCCTGCCCGACCTGCGGGAGGACGAAAATCGACCTCGTCGGCCTGGCCAACCGGGTGGAGACCCTGGTCCAGAACTACGATCTCAATATCCGCGTCGCGGTCATGGGCTGCGCGGTCAACGGGCCCGGAGAGGCGAAGGAAGCCGATCTGGGGATTGCCGGCGGCGACGGGGAGGGCCTTCTCATCCGCCGCGGAGAGATTATCCGGAAGATGCCGGAGGAAAATCTGCTGGAGGCCCTGAAAGACGAACTTGACCATTGGAAATGAACCTCACTGGAAATGAACCTTCCGGCCGCCCCGGAAGACGGCCCGGCCGTCGGAAGAGGACCTGCCGGAAGCCCCGGAAGACGGTCCGGCCGCCGGAAGTGAACTTTTTCGGGTTCCGGAGGAGGCAGTCCCGCCGCTGTGGCGGTCTGCTGTAAATACCATTCACACCATGCCGCATGCTTTTTTAGTACCTGCTGTGCCGTTTTCGGGCACAGCAAGTCTGTTTATTGGAGAAGAAGAATAAAGAACGGGAGAGCAGTACCTTTTTATGTCCAAGCTTTTTTTTGATGTCTTTCCGAACTTAAAGGTCCGCAGGGACCTCCAGGAATATTTTCAGGATACACAGGTCGAGCGCCTTGCCGCCAACCGCGAGCGCACAAGGTTCAAGGTCTGCCTGCAATCCGGGCACCTGATCCACAAGGACCGGGTTTTCCGCATGCAGCGGGAAATGGAACAGCAGCTGTTTACGGACCGGAATGTCGAGGTGTATGTGGAGGAGCGCTACAGCCTGTCCGCCCTCTATACGCCGCGGAAACTGATGGAGGAATACGGCGACTCGATCTGCTGTGAGATCTCCGCGTATTCCCCGGTCATGGGAACGTTTTTCCGCGACGCGAAAATCACTTATACCGGCGAGGACAGGATCGATGTCTGTCTGAAGGATTCCTGTATCAGCCGGAGCCTGCGGGACCGCCTGGAGGAATCCCTGAACCGGATCTTCCGCGACCGCTGCGGGATCCCGGCGACCCTGACCGTGACGCTCAGCCGGCCCGCGGGGATGGACGGCAGGTACTGTACAGCGGGCGGAACCGGCAGAGACGGGTCTGCGGGATTTTCGGGATTTGCGGGTTCCGGGGGAGCCCCGGACGACGGTGTTCTGCCGTTTGCCACGGGATCCGGATACGCCGGCGCGGGATTAGTCGTCATCAACGGACCTCGATTACGATAATC
>JAUNJS010000009.1 GCA_030533125.1 Eubacteriales bacterium
AGCAGGTGTACGGTTCCGTCGATTCCGAGAATGGAGGAATCCATCGTGAAATCGTAGGTATCCGCCCTGCCCCATTTGCCGGAGGCATAGTAATTATAATAACTCTGGCGCTGGCGGTCGATTTTGGCCATAAAATCGGTGATGCGTCTGCCGTTCTGCTCCTGTTCACTGTACTCCGGATAGGATCTGACGCGGCTGATGCGGAACTCTTCGGATGCATGGATAAAAATGTTGAGTACATTATCACGGTCCGCAAGAGCTTCGTCGGCACAGCGTCCGATGAAGACGCAGGGGCCCTGATCCGCCAGGGTTTTGATCGTGTCGAACTGCGCGAGAAAGACCTTCTGGCTGAGAGGCATGTCGGTAAAAGCCGCCGCTGCACCGTGACCGAAGGAATAGGTGTCCATGACAAGGTTATACAGGAAAGAACTGGTAGGGCGTTCGTCTTCGCGCTGGATGATTTCCTTGCAGAAACCGCTCTCCTTCGCGACATGGGCCAGAAGATCCTTGTCATAAAACTTTATTCCATAGTGATCTGCAACCTTTTGCCCGATTTCGCGGCCGCCGGAACCATACTGCCTTCCAATCGTTAAAATGGTCTTCATAAGTCACCTCTCTTTGTTGTAGATCGTGAAATGTAAACATTACAATATCCAGTTCCACATATAGTAGAATACTCTTATAGGCTAAAAAAATCAAATAAAAAGCAGAGAAAGGCATCCTCGGGAGATGCCGCGAAAATACAGTCCACGCTCTGTTGAGACATAAAAGGAAAGCGCCTTATTTGCCGTTGTTTCTCTCCGAAAGGCGGTGGAGTATTTTCTGAAAATACTCCGGGAGAGGCGCTTCTGTCTCGATATAGACGCCTGTAACCGGGTGGTGAAATCCAAGGGTCATCGCGTGGAGACACTGCCCAAAGGTCTCAAAGGGCGGTTTCCTGCGGCTGCCGTAGACGGGATCTCCCAGGATCGGGTGTTTTTTCCAGGCCAGGTGCACGCGGATTTGATGTGTGCGGCCGGTTTCAAGACGGCATTCGATATATGTATAGTCCTCGAAGCGCTGCAGTACGGTGACGTGCGTAACAGCGGTTTTTCCGTCCGGACGGACGGCCATTTTCTTGCGGTCTGAGGGATCGCGGCCGATGGGCTGCCGGATAGTGAGGGTATCCTCCCGGATATTGCCGAGGACGATTGCCCTGTACCGGCGGACAATTGTATGCCCGGCGAGCTGCTCTGCGATACATCGGTGCGCGGCGTCATTTTTACAGATAATCACGCTGCCGGTCGTGTCCTTGTCGATTCTGTGGACAATGCCGGGACGCAGGACACCGTTGATGCCGGACAGGGAATCTCCGCAGTGAAACAGGACCGCGTTCACCAGCGTGCCGGAGTAATGTCCCGCGGCGGGATGGACGACCATGTCCTTGGGCTTATTGACCACCAGAACGTCGTCATCTTCATAGAGAACATCGAGGGGAATATCTTCGGGAAGGATATCGGGCAGCATCTGTACCGGCAGGATTACGGAGACCTCTTCGCCGCCGGACACATTGGCGCTTGGCTTCACAGGGCGTCCGTCCATGCGGATACAGCCCTCTTTAATCAGTTTTTTGAGATAGCTGCGGGACTGCCCGGGGATGCGCGCCGCCAGCACCTTGTCAAACCGCTCTCCTGCCTCTGCGGGATCTATGCAGAAGGAAAAGGAATCCCCGCTCCCGCTTCTGTCAGCCTCCGCCTGTGATCCGGTATTCAATTCTGTACGGGGGAAATCCATGTCTTTAAGGCTCATTTTGCTTCCATGCGCACAAACCGATGCGGTCCGGCTTTACTTCTTTTTCGCGGAGAGAAAGGCGAAATCGTCCTCCTCTTTATAGTAGACAAGCGTCAGGAGAACCATCGCGAATGTGGCGCAGGTGATGTAGATGTCCGCCACGTTGAACACAGGAAAATCGATCAGGGAAAAATAGATAAAATCCCGCACATATGAGAGCAGGATCCGGTCTATGAGGTTGCCGATGGCCCCGGCGGTGATGATCAGAAGGCAGATCCGCATCGGAAGATACCGTTGTCCTTCAGGAATCTTCAGGAGAATACTGCCGATCAGCAGCAGGGCGGCGCATGTGATCAGGAAAAAGAAAATGCGCGCGTCCTGCAGGATGCCGAAGGCTGCTCCGCGGTTCTGTACATAAGTCAATTCCAGGATGCCCGGGAGCAGCGGAATACCCGCGCCGTTTTTCAGTGACCGGACGGCGGCCTGTTTGGTAAGCTGGTCAAACACAATCATGATGAGGACGAAAGCGGAATCCTTCAGGCATTGTCCGGCATTTCTTTTTTCCTTCATGTTCTTCTCCTATGCTCCTGAAAACAGCAGATGCGGAAATACAGAAAACAAAAAAGCCATGGCGGTTTTAAGAGCCATGGCACAGGAATCTGCAGGGTCAACCTTCAAGAATACAGAGATTATCTCCCCGTAAAGGGCATATCAAGTGCCGCGCTTCCATCCTGGTCGGCGCCGGTGGGCGTGGAAATGTCTCCGCTGATATCGACGGTGGAAGGGGTGATGACAAATATGTAATGAGAAATCTTCATCACATTGCCCTGCACGGCATAGCAGGAGCCGGATGTGAAGTCGATAATGCGCTGCGCGACATCGACATCCAGTCCCTCCAGGTTCAGTACGACGGTGCTTCCGGCCAGAATCAGGTCGGTGACATCCCGCGCGTCGTTCACGGAAGTAGGCTTGACAATGCACACTTCCATTCCGGATTCGGAATACTGGCGTTTGATGGCAGACCTGCCGGAGGGAGCGGCTTCGCGGTCGGCTGCGCCGCGCCTGCGTGAATTTCTGGGTGCGGATGTGTTCTCAAGTTCTTCCATGGCGTCGTCCTCTTTATCCATTTCTATATCTTCGCTGTCAGGTGCATCATCGAAAGAATCATTTTCATCTGCTTCGTTCTGCTCATCGTAGGGATCGTCGTTAAATTTCATCGCATTGATGAGCTTGTCCATAACGCTCATAACTCATACCTCTCTTTTCTTTTGTCAGTCCTGTCGGACCGGTTCATCCATCTGCCGGAAAACTGCGGTTCCCGGTCCTGTCAGACCGGATAATTCCGCTGTCCGAAGATCGCGGTTCCGACACGTATATGGGTGGCGCCTTCTTCGATTGCCACCTCAAAATCACCGGTCATACCCATGGAAAGGATGTGCATAGACACATTATCAATGCATCGCTGACCGATGTCAACAGATAATTCCCTTAACTTTTTGAAAAAAACGCGGTTTGTTTCGGGATCCTCTGTATAGGGGGCGACGGTCATCAGACCGCAGATCCGGATCCCAGGCAGCGGGGCGATTTCACGGATCAGAGGAAGGACATCGCCGTATCCGAGACCGAATTTGCTCTCCTCTCCCGCTGCGTTGACTTCCAGGAGAATGTCCATGATACGGCCGGCTTTCACTGCTTCCCGGCTGATGGCCTGTGCCAGCGGGGCGCTGTCCACACTGTGCACCATGACGGCCCTGTCCATCAGATACTTGACCTTGTTCCGCTGCAGGTGCCCGATCATATGCCACTGTACATCCGGGGGAAGCTGCGGGTATTTCTCGATGATTTCCTGGACACGGTTTTCTCCGAAACACCGCTGGCCGGCGTCATATGCCTGCTGCAGGTCTTCGACGGGCATGGTCTTTGTGACGCAGATCAGCGTGACATCTTCGCGGCTGCGCCCTGCCCGCCTGCAGGCCTCCGCGATGCGTTTTTCTACAGACTGAATATTATTTGCGATCAATATTTTCTCCTTTCGGGCGAGGATTTTCCGCCGGATTAGTCAAAAGCCCTGTCGTATTCCGGCACGACTGCGTTCTATTCCTGCATTCTCCTGCCTTCGAAAAAACGTCCTTCACAATATGTACAGTTGATTTATGCCCGTTTCGTTAATAGTTGTTAAACCGTATGGAATCAGCGTGCAGAACGATATAATCGTATTCCTGCAGTCCGTAGATTTCGTTCGGTTTTACGATGGAGTATTCGCTGTTCTGCATGGTCACAGTGACCTGACGGAAATCGGGATATCCTTTATTGATATAATAAACCCCTATGAGTTTCTCTTTCCGGCCCAGCATGAACTGGTCGCTGGAATTGGGACGTTCCAGGATCATGCCGTCCTTAAGCACGGAGTTGTCCAGATAATACTCGTCGTCGGTCTCGCTGTAGGGAACCGCCGGAACAAATCTCGTCCCGCTGTTCCCGCCGGTCGTGTACACACGCAGAAGTACGCCCTGCTGACCGTTGGAACCCGTAAAGACGTATTCCTTGGGGACGAGGAAAAAGTCCCCGGACGTGATCGAGGTAGTGGGAACTTTCAGTCCTTTCATCTCGTTGGAAAGGATTTCGATGTCCACAAAACGATCCATGCAGAATGTCTCCATGGAGTTGGAAAAACGCAGGTTGACAAAACAACCGCCGTCCCCGGCATCCTTTTTCTCAACAAAGGCCCAGGAGGTGTAGTTATTCTTGAGAAAACGCACTTCGACGTATTTCTCAGCCTTCATGCGCTTCGCGGTCTCCGCGTTGGGGACGTAGATTGCGACAGACCAGTTTTCGTCTGTGACAATCCGGCAGACCGGTTTTCCCTCCTGCACTTTTTTCCCGTTTTCCAGCTGTGTTTTTTTGCATGTGGACCTGTCGAAATCCTCCCTGGTCAGGGAGTCGAAAGTCCTGCCGTTATAGTTGTCATAGGAATAGACGATCGAGCCGTTTTCCTGCGCGCGCACCGTGTGAAGCGACGTGGATTTCAGGTTTGTAATGCCGGACAGGATCGCGCGGTTGGTGATTTTCTGCGCCTTGCTGGAGGAAGCGCTCTTGAAATCATAGACCGTATAGTATTTAGCGGGGTCAAAGTCGGAAATGAAAGAGATCACCTGCCCCCGGAAAGAAGCGAGATCTTCACTGGTATAATAGTCCCCTGCGAGCATATTCGGATCCGCGTAGTCCGCGATTTCGCCGTTTTCGTCGACAGAGTACGCAAGTCCGCCCACGCGGACGCGGTCTCCCTCCTCGTTATAATAATTGACCGTTCCGGTAAAACGGCTTTTGATCAGCTTTTCCTCGCGCAGCGCGATGCCCCTGTAGTACGCGTTTTCCGACAATGTGCCCATGCGAACTTCAACAACCTCGGTTTTGCGCGAGACAGCGTACACGACGACGCTGATCAGGATATATACGAGGATGATCAGAAAAATGACAGTTCCGAGATCGATGTGCGTCAGGAGCTGGATCGGCCTGCGCCGTTCTCTGGTGTTCTCTTCCATGAAAAGGTTCCTTTTTTCCTTTTGCCAATGGAGCAGCCGGCTTTTGTCCATCGCCGTCTCCGTTCACTGTCCGGACGCTCCGGGCGCACCGCGCATGGAAACAGCCGCCGGCCTGTATATTGTTCCGTTGAAATGAGAACGGGCAGCGGCTTTCTGTTCTATGCCCCTGCCCATCCGGATTCAATGCGCTGTTTATGAAATGCGTCCTGCCGCCTCCGGCTGTGCACGGCAGTCAGAGGGCCGCCGTGACATAGTCCTGAAGAGACGCCGGAATCTCGTGTTCATCGAGGGAGATGCTGAGATAGAAGTCAACATCAAATAGACTGCTGATTTTCTGAAGCCTCTCCACAGAATCTGTTATGTCCGCATTCTCGAGATGGGAAATTTTTATAAAACTATCAAAATACATCTGTTCCAGATCGTGATCCTGGGATATTATACCGCTCACAAAGCCAAGGAACTGATCATTGTTCTCGATCATATAATCAGTGATATTGATCAGTCGGATCCGGTTATTGAGCTCATACATATGCTGTGTGCTCTTATCCAGATAGCAGATATTGCCAAGGCTGTTCTTGATTTCAGAATTAGCCTTTTCAAGCAGCCACTTTGTCTTGCCCTTGCCCTTGTTGCCGGTGATCAGATGAACCATTTGACGATACCTCCTAATAACCAGAAATGAATAGATCAGATTCTCATTATAGATGATCTGTCGAAAAAATACAATCTTATTTCGTGTCCGCCGTATATACGCGCTCCTGTCTGAGCAGCCTGTTCATAGATACGTACAGGGAAGCGTGGTCCGGCGCTCCGAAAACAGTGGAGATAAATTCCCTTCCGTCGGCGTTTTCGGACAGAATGATCAGGCAGCTGCGCGCCTGGTCGGTCGTCCCTGTTTTGCCGCCGAGCACCCGGATTCCGGCGGGCGGATCTGAGGCGCCTGTGAGATAGTTATCCGTCGAAGGAACCTCGATATAGCGCGCTTCTCCGGCTTTGGACTTAAAGGATGTGCTGTAATAACCCTGATTCATGAGCGCGCGGAACTCCGGATATTTGAGACACTCCCGGAAGATCAGAAACAGGTCATACGGGGTTGTGTAGTGTTCGGCGTTATGGAGACCGTGCGGATTGACAAAATGCGTGTTCGTCGCCCCGAGCCTGGCAGCTTCCTCGTTCATCATCCGGATGAAGTCATTATAGTCTTTGCCGATTGTCTCCGCGATCAGGATCGCGGCGTCATTGGCGGAATAAACCATCAGGTAGTTCAGGGCCTGCTCAAGAGTCATCTTGTCGCCCGGCTCGATTCCGATGCGCTGTGCCTCCCATTCCAGTTTTGTCACAGAGGAGGAAGCGGTGATCTTCTGCTTCGGATCTCCGTATTTGATGGCCAGGAGCGCGGTCATTATCTTGGTCATGCTCGCGGGATACAGCTTTTTCGTGAGATTCTCTTCAATGACGGTTTTTCCGCCGTCCAGATCAAAGAGTCCTGCCGCGTAGACGTCTCCTATGTCCATCGCGGCGCCTTCCCCCGGTACGGCCGTGTCCTCCATAAGCAGCGGGACAAAGCTGCAGAAATCGGCGGAGACAGTGGTCAGAGAATAACTGCTTTTATTTATGTTGTCGCTGTAGGAGGAAATGTATCCTCTGCTGCAGCCGGTCATCAGACAGATGACGGCGGCCGGAATGAGAGTAAAAAATAGACGCGCATACTTACGGATCGTGCTGTCTGCCCGGCGGGGACATACTGTGTTTGTATGTCCGGACCGTTTCATGACGAACTTGTACGCGCGCGCTGAGAATCCGTTTTTCAAATGTTTACCTCGTGCCGCTTATCCGCCGCGGAGGAAGTACTGCCGGGCAGTGCTGCCCCGCAAAGCGGGTGCAGTTCAATGATTTATACTCTATTTATACATCTCGCGCCATTCCATATCTCCGCGGTCCAGAGATTTGATCAGCAGCTCAGCTGTCGCGAGATTCGTCGCGAGCGGAATGTTATGCATATCACAGAGCCGGACAACAATATTGACATCCGGCTCGTGTCGTTTCGCTGTCAGCGGATCCCGCAGGAAAATCACCAGGTCGATCTCATTGTGTTCGATCTGCGCGCCGATCTGCTGCATGCCTCCCAGGTGGCCGGCGAGCATCTTGTGGATGGACAGATTGGTGACTTCTTCAATGAGCCGACCCGTGGTACCGGTGGCGCACAATTCATTTTTGACAAGGATCCCCTTGTACGCAATGCAGAAATTCTGCATCAGCTTCTTTTTCGCGTCGTGCGCGATTAATGCGATTCTCATTGATTGTTCCTCTGCTGTTAAAAACAAAACCTATTCCTGCATACGGACGTTGATCAAAAAACCAAGGCCGGCGTACAGGCATACCAGACTGGTCAGTCCGTAACTCACAAAAGGAAGCGGAATGCCTGTGTTCGGCAAAAGGCCGGTGGCGACCCCGATGTTCATGAAACTCTGCAGTCCGATCCAGGCGCCCATCCCGGCCGCGATGATACGCCCGGGCACATCTTTGGCCCTCGCCGCGATCAGAAAGCATTTTGTCGTAATAAGGAAAATGAGTACGACAACGGCACAGCAGCCGATAAAACCGAAGGTCTCTCCGATCACGGTAAAGATGAAATCTGTCTGGGACTCGGAAATAAACCCGGTTTTCAGGAATGACGAGACTCTGTTGTCTGCCTTTCCGTAGAGGCCGCCGGAACCGATGGCCATCATGGAATTCATCGTCTGGTAGGCCGTAGTGTCCGCGAATTCCTCCGGGTGGAACCACGCGAGAATGCGGTTTCGCTGATATTCGGAAAGAATGCTCTGCTCTCCGCCCAAAAGCGCTGTCCGGATCACCCAGATCATGGAAGGGACTGCGGCCGCGAGGGCGCAGACGACAACCGGCCATTCCAGCCCGCCGACGTACATCAGCACACAGAAAATCAGAATCAGAATGAGGCTGGTCGACAGGTCAGGTTCCTTATAGATCAGATAGACGGGCGGCAGCGCCAGAACAGTGCACAAAAGCAGGTGAAAAATAAGCGGAAGCCGCTTTCTGCAATCAATTATGAACTGCGAAAAAAATAAAATCAATAGTAATTTTGCGCCCTCCGAGGGCTGAAAAGTCACGCCGAACAGGGTGATCCAGCGCTGCGCGCCGCCGCCCGAGGAACCGACATAGAGCACAAGGGCAAGGAGGGCGATGGCCGCAATGTAATAAAGCCAGTAAATTTTCAGGATCAGGTGATAGTCAATCGTCGAGACAATCAGCATTGTAACCAGTCCGATGTACAATCCTTTCAGCTGCCGGTCATACAGCTCGGGCGCCGCGTTTTGAATTGCCAGAAGTCCGCAGTAACTCAGAGCCGCGACAAGAAAAACGAGCAGATAGTCGAATTTTCTGAAAGAAAATGTGCGAAACATAGAGATCACCCGAAAGAAACTTGCTGCTGGTTATTATGTGACAGGTCCTTCCATCGCCGGGACTTTCTGACACAGGTACCGGAAGAAAAGACATACGATATTCCTGAACTGCTGCGTGACAGGCCCTCAGTCGTTGGAGGTTCCCTGGTTGAGGATGATGCTGTCTACAATCTCGTCGAGCTGGTCAGGGTAATAGAAGACCCTGATAATATCCGAAGCGAGCTGGGCCGCGTACGAGGACGAGTAGCCGTTGGGGATGCGCACTGCCAGCGCGATCTTGTCTTTCTGCGCCATCTCCTCCGCGTTCCATGCGTTATTCTCATAGTAAGGCGCGTAGCCGACAAACAGGGCGTTGTCGGGCATCCCGGTCTGCTGCGCGGTACCGGTCTTGCCGGCAACAGGGTACTCCCACAGTACATTGAAAGCTGAATATCCGGTCGCGACCCGCCGCATTCCCCTGTGGATCGACTGCCACTGCTCCTCATCAAGGTTGATCGTGTTGGCAATGTATTGTTCATGCCGGCTCATTGTCCCGTCATCCAGCTGGATCTCATCGATGAGCGTCAGACGTAAATTCTTTCCGCTGTTCGCGACAGCCGTCACATATCGTGCCAGACCGGCCGTTGTATAGGCGTTGGTGTCCTGCCCGATTGCCCCGCGGATCGGGTCTCCGGAGAGAAGCGTTGGCTCCGACTCACTGATTTCAACTCCGGACGTGGAGTCAAGACCGTATTTGGCGGCGTACTTCTGAAGCTTTTTGATTCCTTCCACGGAGTTATATGTATCGTCTTCTTCCGTTCCGAGGCGGTATCCCATCTCATAAAAATACATGTTGCAGGAATTGGCGATCGCCCCTTCCAGATTCTGTTTTTTATGCCGTCCGGGATAAATCCAGCATTTCGGCGGGTTCGGGTCTTCCTTTACTTTGGTGAAAGTGCCCTTCTTCTTGCACTCTACCTTGTCGTAGAGGCCCACGACATCCTCCCCGAGCGCCGCCGTCGCGGTGACCATTTTGAAGGTGGATCCCGGCGCGGTCACCTGCTGGGTCGCGTAGTTCAGAAGAGGCTTGGCGGGGTCGTTGACCAGCTGGCGGTAGTAGCTCTCGTCATTGATGCGGTTTGAATCAAACCCGGGGTAGGAAACAAGCGCGAGGACGTCCCCGTTTTCCGGGTTGGTCACGACGGCGGAGGCGGTTGACGGATACAGGTGGAGCTGAGCGGGAGTCAGGTCCATATCCCGGATGCGGTTATAAATAAAGGTGAAATCGCTCTCGCCCCAGTCGCTGTCGAAGCTCTCCTGTTCCTCGTCGCTGAGTTTTACGATTTTCTGGTCCAGCAGGAGCCTGCACACCTGGTTGCCGGTGACCTCCCGGTTGATAATGAGATATTTATAGAACGCGTTGCGCATGTCCCTGTCGCCGAGGGAATTGTCCCCCGCGCCGATCACGGCCCGGAAAAAATCCATCACAGCATCGTAAGTCTCCTCCCGGCCGGGATTGTCGCTGTCGAATGTCAGATAGCGGCTCTCCATGTCGATCCAGTTGTTCCGGACAAGCTCTGTGACGAATTCGTGAAGGGAGGTTTTCCCTTCTTCCCAGGCGCGGTAGACTTCGTTGTTTTTCTGTTTTTCCTCCGGATACAGAGCGACGCCGTAATCGTACAGCGCCTGGGAAAGGAGCGTCTGGTACGCCTGCATCTCCAGGTCCAGATCTTCCCAGGTGGTGCGGCCGTCCGTGATTTCCTCCAGAATCTCGCGGCTTCGATGCCTGCGGAAGCTCTCGAAGGTCTCGGCGACATCCCTCTCCGTTTCACTCGCCTCCTCGGAAGTGAAATGGTTGCTGTCGATGATATTACAGAGGCAGGACGTGTACACATTGCTGACCGGGATCCCGATTCTGCTTCCGTCCTCATCCTCGGAGATTACCTGATCCACAATTCCGTCGTAGAGCTTGGAAAGAATGATATTACGCAGATTATTCTCGATAATCCTGTAGACGGCGATCTGCAGGTCCTTGTCGATGGTCAGCTGCACGTCCCGGCCGTTCTGCGGCGCGTAACTCTGTTCCGCCGCGGAGATTTCCCTGTTGTCGACGGGAGTATCTGTGATGCGGCCGATGTTGTCGACATTGAAGGTCTCCTGTCCGCTGATTCCGTGGAGGATTTCCTCCTGGGAGGCTTCGATGCCCGTCAGACCGATGATGTCGCCCTCTCTGTAGACGGAATGCCCGTTTTCATCGACTTCATCATGTTCCTCCAGATAATCCTCCGAAGCTTCTCCGGTATACCCGATAATATTGCTGAAAAACACCGCGCTGTGGTAATGGCGCACGAGTTCCTCTTCGATCTGCACGCCGTCATCCTCGGAGCTGAAGCGCTCTTCGATGGCTTTTTTTGTCTTTTTCGGAACGTCTTTGGCCAGAATCGTCGAAATGTATTTCTGATAGTAATTGAGGCTGAGGTTGTAGCGGGCGATGACCATTTCCAGAAGAACCTTCCGGTTCTGTGCGGCGCCGGAAGCGGGATCGATTCCGTACCGGTCCGCGAGGTCCAGGATGACTTCCTCCGCGGTTTTATTATAATATTCCTCCGGCATGTCCGCGGGATCCGCGTAGCCGTAGACATCCGCCAGGAAACGGACTTTTGCCGTCTGTCCCATGTCTTTGAAGTAGAAACTGCCGCCGGTCAGCCGGATGCTGAAATCTGTCAGCATCTCTCCCCCGTTTTCATCCAGGATCTCGATAATCTCGAGAATGCGGCTGTTGAGAATACGGTTGTCCGAGGAGGAGTCGTCGGTCAGGTCATTCATCGTAATATTGTAGGAGGAAACGGTTTCGGCCAGCGGCTTTCCGTTGCAGTCCAGAATCCGCCCGCGCGCGCCGCGGGTGACCACAGTGCGGCGGATCCGGCTCTGAAAGTCCTTCTGAAAACGCTCTCCGTTAACAATCTGCAGCGTATACAGACGGAAAATCAGGACTCCCGCGAGACACAGGCTCAGGAACGCCAGCAGGTAGGAGCGCAGGCGGCCTGTTCTGTTCGCGGATTCTGTGATGTCTTTTCTTTTTCTCTTCTTTTTCCTGACTGACTTTTCCAAAATGATACCCCTTATTCCCCGTTCCGGAGCGACCTTTTCCGCGGAGATCCGCTCATATCCCGAATTCGTCTGTGATGCATCCGGATTCCCGGAGGCTGATATAACGAAGATCCCCGATCACCAGATGGTCGATCAGCCGGATGCCGAGTATACGTCCGGCCTCGCAGATCCTTTTCGTAATCTCCAGATCCGCTTCGCTCGGGGTCGGATCACCGCTGGGATGGTTGTGCAGAAGAACGATGTTTACCGCGCCCCAGCGAAGCGCGCGCAGAAAAATCTCCCTCGGGGATAATAAAGTGCAGTTGACTGTTCCGAGAGACAGGATTTCCTCCCGGAGAAGAGCCATGCGGTTGTCCAGAAGAACAAGAACGGCGGTTTCATTTTCCAGATGGCGAAGATCTTCCATGTAGTAGTCGGCGACTGCGGACGGGCAGTTGAAAACCAGCCTCTCCGAAGCCCGCTCGCGCACCAGCCTGCGGGAAATCTCCGCAAGGGAGAGAATTTTGACGGCCTTGACTTCCCCGATTCCGGGGATGCCTACCAGATCCTCCAGGGTGAGCCGGTGGAGGACAGACAGCCCGGAGGCCCCTTCCGTGCGGAGGGACAGGACCTCTCTGCTGAGTTCGACCGCGCTCTTCTCTCTCGTACCGGTCCGCAGGATGATGGCCAGAAGCTCCGCGTTTGTCAGGCTCTCCGCCCCGCACGAAAGAAACCGTTCGTACGGCATTTCCTTTTTTGCGGGAGAAAAACATGCGGCTGTTTCTCTTTCCATCTGTGTGTTTTTTAATACATTCATGCAGCATCCTTTCCGCTCTCCGGGCAGAAAAGAATATAGCGTCCGCGGCTGTCCTGAACCACTGCGGAACACTGCATAGATATCAATATTTTATAGTGTTATCAGATTCCGGTCAAGGAGATTCTGTACCGTGCGCAGAATCCCGAGGCGTGCGTGCGGCCAGGTGAGACCTCCCTGAAAGTAGACGGCATAGGGCGGTTTGATCGGGCCGTCGGCACTCAGTTCAATGGAAGAACCGGACACAAAGGCGCCTGCGGCCATGATGACATCGCTGTCATAACCGGGCATCGGCGCGGGATACGCCTCGACGAAACTGTCGACGGGAGAGGCCGACTGGATGCCCTGACAGAAGGCGATGACACCCTCGGGATTCCCGAAGGTGATGGACTGAATGATGTCATGCCGGGACTCGCGCCCGTCCGGGAGGACGGAAAAACCGAGCCGTTCATAGAGGCAGGCGGCGAAAACAGCGCCCTTGAGCGCGGAGGCGGTCACCGTGGGACCGAGGAAAAAGCCTTCGTAGAGGGAGGGGAGCACGTCCAGGGACGGCCCTACTTCCTTTCCGAGCCCCGGGGAGGTCAGGCGCACAGAGGCGTTCGCGACGCATTCCCGTGTTCCCGCGATGTATCCGCCGACCGGCGCGAGGCCGCCGCCCGGGTTCTTGATCAGGGAACCCACGACCATGTCCGCGCCGACGTGCGAAGGCTCCAGGCGCTCCACAAACTCGCCGTAGCAGTTGTCCGTCATGCACAATACATCCGGGCGGATTTTTTTGATAAACGCGATACACTCCCCGATCTGCGCGACAGAGAGCGTGGGGCGGGTCTGATATCCCTTGGAGCGCTGGATGGTCACCAGACGGATCCTGCGGGACGAGTCCGAGTAAAGCATCGCGCCCAGAAGGTCGTAGTCAAAACCACCTTCCGGGAGAAGGTCGACCTGACGGTATCCGATGCCGTATTCCGCGAGCGAGCCGCGGGACGGACGGATTCCGATGACCTCCTCCAGTGTGTCGTAGGGCTTGCCGGCCGCGGAGAGAAGGATGTCGCCGGGGCGCAGATTTCCCATGAGCGCGAGCGCCAGGGCGTGTGTGCCGCAGGTGATCTGCGACCGGACCAGCGCGTCCTCTGTCCCGAAATACGAGGCGTAGACGCGTTCGAGACCGTCGCGTCCGAGATCGTCATATCCGTACCCCGTCGTCCCCTTGAGGTGCGCCTCGCCGATCTTGTTCTCCTGCATGGCGCGGATCACCCGCAGCTGATTATACTCTGCTGTCTCGTCGATCTGCGCGAAACGGCCGCGCAGTTCATGGAGCACCGGCTCCGCGAATGCCAGAACCTTTTCGGAAATCCCGAAAGAAGCGTACTGTTCCGCGAGGGACAGGGCGGATGTTTCGTTTTGTTTAAACTTATTCATGAAAAGCCTTTCCAAGTGGTTGAAATGCGGCGCCGGGGAAGTTCGGTGCCGGGAATCGGGAAACAGCGTGTCACGGATCTTCCGTTCCATGGCGTCCAGGAGAGCTTCCCGGCTGTCATAGGCATCCAGATCGACCCAGGTGACATTCCGCTCCCTCCGGAACCATGTCAGCTGTCTCTTCGCGAAATGGCGGGAGTCCCGTTTGATCAGCCGGACAGCTTCTTCCATGGGATACTCTCCTTCCAGCGCCCGCAGGATCTGGCGGTATCCGATGCCCTGCATGGAAACATCACGGTCGCTGAGCCCCTTTTCCCGGAGGCGGGCGACTTCCCCCGCAAGCCCGTCTTCCATCATGCGGTCAACGCGCGCGTCGATGCGGGCATAGAGTTTTTCGCGATCCATCCGGAAAACAAAAAAGACGGCATTGTAGACAGGATCCCGATGTCTCTCTCTCTCGTTGTGCTCGGAGATGCGCTGTCCCCCGCTCATTTTCGCGAATTCCAGGGCGCGGATGATCCGCTTGACATTATTGGGATGGATCTGCCGCGCTGATGCGGGATCGATCTGCTGCAGCCGGCGGTACAGCGCATCGGGACCGCGCAGGCGCGCCTCCTCTTCCATCCCCCGGCGGCCCGCCGGGTCCGCGTCCATCTGTGTGAAATCGATTCCATACAGAAGTGCCTGAATATAAAAGCCGGTCCCTCCCACGAGAAAAGGCAGGCGGCCCTGCGCGCGGATCTCATCGATGGCCCGGACAGCCTCCTGCTGGAAGCGGACGACATTCCATCCTTCCGACGGATCCGCGATGTCGATCAGATAATGGGGAATGTCTCCCATTTCCTCCGGAGTTACCTTGGCGGAACCGATATCCATGCCGCGGTACACCTGCATGGAGTCGGCGGAGACAATACTGCCGCGCAGCCTTCCCGCCAGCTCTACGGAAACGGCGGTTTTTCCGGTCGCTGTGGGCCCGGCGATGATGACGAGCGGCTGCGGAGCGCCGGTGTTTTCCGGAGTATGTTTTCCGGAAGCATGGCTGAATGCCTGATCAGTTTCCGGAGTATAAATATCCGGAGTATGGATGTATGTCTGGTCAGCTTCCGGGTTATGCATTTCCGGAGTATGCATTTCTGTACTGCATATTTCAGAATTCCGAATATCTGTAGGTTGACTATTTACAACATGGTTTTCAGGCATGGGAATCCGGTTCCTTTCAGCAAGGGACTGCTCTGCGCACGCGCCCTGGAAAATCACACAATCCGTCTGAATTTACGGTCCATCTCGTATTTGCTCATAACGACCATGGTGGGCCTGCCGTGCGGGCAGTGATATGGATTATCGAGAGTGAGAAGCTCCCGGATCAGGGCTCTCGCTTCGGTTTCGGTCAGACGGGTATTTCCTTTGACAGCGGCTTTGCAGGACATCGAAGCGACTTTGGAAAGAACGGCCTGCGGCGGTCCGGCGACATGTTCATTCATGATATCTTCGAGAATATCGCGGAGCAGAAGGTCTGCTGTGTGTCCGAACAGTTCGGTCGGGACGGCGCGGATCGCGTAGGAGCCGCCTCCGAAATCCTCAATCTCATAGCCCATCGCGGCAAATACATGCTGAAACTGGCGGTAAGCGGTTTCCTCCCGTCCGCTGAGCTTCAGGACAAGAGGAGGCATGAGCTGCTGGGAGGCGGTAATCACAGGGACCGGATCCGCTGCGCGCGCGTTTCTCTCCTGTTCAAAAAGACGGTCCAGCGAAAGGTATTCCTCCGGAAGCGCCTCCCGCACCGTTCCAGTCCGGGCCAGGTCCGGATGGGCGCGCATGATGCGCCGCATCATGCGCTCATAGTTCACTTTTTCATGGGCGGCGTGCTGGTCGATAATCAAGAGGCGGTTTTCATACTCAATGATCCAGTAAGTGCCGAACACCTGCCCGATGAAGCGGAACTGTGCCGCCTTTTCCGCGGTCAGGAGACGATCCTGCTCCGGAGCGCCGCTTTCCTGTCCGGCTGTATATGCGGACCCGGTAAGCGGGAGCGACAGCTGTTCCGCGGCCATCCCGGGATCAGCGTAAGGGAAGTTGTACCCGGGCTGACCGGCATCCGCAGGGGCCTGCGGGAGGTGACCGGAATCTGTGAGGGCCTGCCGGGACTGACCGGATAAAGAACCGGTGACTTCCTGCGCGGGCTGACCGGCATCCGCGGGGACCTGCGGGGACAGACCAAAAGAAGCACCGGCGGCTTCCCGCGCGGGCGTCCCGGTAACCGTGCGGGTCTGATCGGGCATCCCGCTGCCGGGGGAAATGCCTGTCCGCAGATCCTCCACGACAAAATCGTCGTCTTCCGGTTGAGTATGCTTCCGGAGATCCTGTCCCTGCATATCTCTCCCGGCGGGAGGTTCCCCGCGCGCGGCTTCGAACGTGCTGCCGGAACCGGAAGGCAGCTGCGGCGCGGTACCGGAGGGCTGTTTCTCCTGCCCGTCTCCGGATTCCCCGCCGGAATCAAAGGGAAGCTGCGGCGCGGTACCGGAGGGCTGTCTCTCCTGCCCGTCTCCGGATTTCCTGCCGGAAACAGAGGGCTGCTGCGGCGCGGAGGAAGAGAATCCGCTGCCGGAAACAGAGGGTTGCTCCGGCGCGAAGGCAGAGAATCCGCTGCCGGAAACAGACGGCGGCTGCGGACCGCGGGAGGTCCTGCCGGTTTCGAAGGCCTCGCGGCGGGGTTCCGCCTGCAGCCGGGTTTCCCGGTTCTTTTCCTCCGCTTTTTTTCGCGCCCGCTCTTCCCGGGCGGTGTCGAGACCGGCCTTCGGGATCAGTTCGCTTCCGCGCAGTGTTTCATGCACTGCGGTTTCCAGGAACTGCATGCCGGATGTCCGGTCCGTAAAACGAACCTCCATCTTGGACGGATGGACGTTGACATCCATCTCCTCCGGAGGAAGGGTCAGGTGCAGGACAGCGAACGGAAAGCGATGCTGCATGAGGTCGGTGCGATACCCTTCCTCCAGGCCCGCCGAAAGCTCTTTGCTGTGGAGCATTCTGCCGTTGATGAAAAAGGTCTCGAAACTGCGGCTGGAGCGGCTGATCTCGGGTTTCCCGATAAAGCCCTCCAACCGCATGCCGCGCTCTGGATTCTCGGCGCTGACAGGGAGGAGGGCGCCGGCGGTCTCCCGGCCGTAGATGCGGTAAATCAGCTCCCGGAGGCTGCCGTTCCCCGAAGTATGCAGTTTTTCCTGTCCGTTGACCCGGTAATGGAAGGAAATCAGGGGGTGGGACAGCGCCTGTTTTTCCACGAGGTCCGTGATATAGCCCGCCTCTGTCTGTGGCTGCCGCAGGAATTTTTTCCGCACGGGAATCCTGCCGAAGAGGTTCCGGACAATGACCGTTGTGCCGTCGGGGGCCCCGATCTCCTCCGTCTCGATGTGCACAGGGGCGTCCGGCGAATACGCGGCAAGGTGGTCATTGACCGCACGGATCCCGGAGACGCTGTCCCGGGTCTTTGTGATCATTTCGACCTGGGAGACAGCCGCGATGCTGGCGAGCGCCTCTCCCCGGAACCCGAGGGAGGAAAGATGTGAGAGGTCCTCCGCGCCCCGGATTTTGCTGGTGGCATGGCGCACGAAGGCGCGCGCGATCTGATCCGCGGCAATGCCGCAGCCGTTGTCTGTGACGCGCGCCATGCTGATGCCGCCGTCCCGGATCTCGATGTCAATGGCGGAGGCGCCGGCGTCGATGGAATTTTCCACCAGTTCCTTGACGACGTTGAGGGGACGCTCGATCACCTCGCCCGCCGAGATTCTGCTGATGGTTTCCTCTGAGAGAAGCCTGATTTCCATTTTTTTCCTTTTTCCGGACAGTTTTTCTGCCAGGTTGATCTGAAAAACCCTCAGGAACCGCTCCAGCGGTTTTTGATCCTGCTCTGGAGCAGGTAGAGGGTGTTGAGGGCGTCCAGCGGTGTGAGATTCGGAATGTCGATCTGCGCGAGCTCGCGCAGGACGTCGGCATCCGTGGTTGTCTCAAACAGCGACATCTGCGCAAGGTCCACGTCGTCGTAGTGGACAGGCTTTACGGACGCCCTGGGCTTGCTGTCGACAGGGCCGGCCGCGTCCAGGCTCTGGAGCTTTTCCGTGATGTCGTTGTCTGTCAGCTGCGCGACGAGCTCCATGGCGCGGTCGATGACGATGTCCGGCAGACCCGCGAGACGGGCGACCTGGATGCCATAGCTCTTATCCGCCCCGCCGCGGACGATTTTGCGCAGGAATATGATATTATCCCCGCTCTCGCGCACCGCGACGCAGTAGTTTTTGACACCGGGGATCTTTCCCTCGAGCTCTGTGAGCTCGTGGTAATGCGTGGCAAACAACGTCTTGGCCCCGAGATAGCGGCGGTTGCTGATATGTTCCACCACAGCCCAGGCGATGCTCATGCCGTCATAGGTGGATGTCCCCCTGCCGATCTCATCCAGAATGAGCAGGCTTTTTGAGGTCGCGTTCCGCAGGATGTTGGAGACTTCGTTCATCTCCACCATGAAAGTGCTCTGTCCGCTTCCGAGGTCATCGGAGGCGCCGACCCGGGTAAAAATACGGTCCGTGACACACAGCCTGGCTTTGTCCGCGGGGACGAAGCTGCCGATCTGCGCCATGAGCGCGATGAGGGCGACCTGGCGCATGTAGGTGGATTTGCCGGCCATGTTGGGGCCTGTGATGATGCAGATACAGTTCTTTTTTCCGTCCAGAAGAGTGTCGTTCGGGATAAAATCCCCCCGCTGCATCTGTTCGACGACCGGGTGGCGTCCGTTCGTGATCCGGATAGTACCGCTCTCGTTGAACGAGGGGCGCACATAGCGGCCCCGTTCGGCCGTCAGGGAAAGGGAGGCGTAGACATCAAGATGCGCGAGCGCCTTGGCAGCTTTCTGAAAAGAGCGGATGCGCGCGGCGCAGGCCTCGCGCACGCTGCAGAAAGAATCATATTCAAGGGTGTTGAGTTTGTCCTCGGCGTTGAGGATGCTGTCCTCGAGTTCCTTGAGACGCTGTGTCGTATAGCGCTCGGAGCCCACCAGGGTCTGCTTGCGTACATAGTCCTCCGGCACCAGATCCTTGAAGGAATTAGTGACTTCAAAATAATATCCGAATACCTTGTTGTACTTGACGCGGAGGTTTTTGATTCCGGTGCGTTCCCGTTCACGGGATTCGAGATCCATCAGCCACTGCCGGCCGTGATCGCGCGCGTCGCGCAGGCGGTCGATATCAGGGTCAAAACCGGTTTTGATGATGCCGCCTTCCCGGATCGTGACGGGAGGCTCTTCCGTGACCGCCCGTTCCAGCAGATCCAGCAGGTCCCGGAAATCTTCGATTTCATCGCGCAGGCGCAGGATCCCGGCTTCGAGAGCCGCGGATCCGGACGGGGGTTCCGCGGATGTATTTTCCTCGAAACCGGAGAGCAGGGTCCGGATCGGCTCAAACATACGCAGGGAATTGCGCAGGGCGATCAGGTCGCGCGGATTCGCGGACTGGTACGAAATGCGGGTCATCAGGCGCTCAAGGTCATAGATGGCGCGCAGATATTCCCGCAGCTCGTCCCGGTCGACGCTCCGCTCACAGAGAGCCTGGACACAGTCCAGCCGCTCCTCGATTTCCTTCCGGCCGGTCAGCGGCTGTTCCAGAAACAGGCGCAGCAGCCGCGCGCCCATCGCGGTACAGGTCTTGTCGAGCACCCACAGCAGGGATCCGTGCTTTTTTTTGTCCCGCAGCGTCCGGGTAAGCTCCAGGTTTCTGCGCGTGGAACTGTCCAGCAGCATATATCTGCCGGAGGCGTAGGCGCGGATCCGGGTCAGATTGGAGAGCGCGTTTTTCTGCGTGTCATAGAGATACCGAAGGAGCGCCCCCGCGGCAGCTGTGCCGGAGGGGAAATCCTCCAGTCCGAGCGACATCAGGGAAGATGTGCGGAAGTGTTCCAGCAGGAGTTTTACGGCGGAGGCTTCCTCAAAAAAGCTTCCGGAAACCGTGCTGATCTGGATGGAGAGCCGGTCGCGCAGATCGGACAGATCCAGACGGCTCATGAGCAGCGCTTCGTTGCAGACCAGCTCGGCGGGGCTGTAGCTTACAATTTCATCATAGAGCTTCGCGGTATCGGAGACCTCCGAGACCAGAAAGTCCCCCGTTGAAATATCCGCCGCGGCGATTCCGATCTGTCCGGAACAGTAAAAAGCGCAGAGAATATAATTGTTTCTGCCCTCTTCCAGCGCGTTCATGTCGAGATTCGTGCCGGGCGTCACAATCCGCACGACCTCCCGGCGGACGATCCCCTTTGCGGCGCGCGGATCCTCCATCTGCTCGCAGACAGCCACTTTGTGTCCGTTTTCTACAAGACGCGTGAGATACCCGTCTACAGCGTGATAAGGGACCCCGCACATCGGCGCCCGCTCCGGCAGTCCGCAGCTTTTCCCTGTGAGCGTCAGTTCCAGCTCCCTGGAGACCGTGACCGCGTCGTCGAAGAACATTTCGTAGAAATCTCCGAGGCGGTAAAAAAGAAGACAGTCCGGGTTCTCGTGCTTTGTCTTCAGATAATGCTGCATCATGGGGGAAAGCTGTGCCATGAGCGAAACGTCCTGCGCCATGTCGGCGGAGGAGGAATATTTCGTGTAGTCGTAAAGATTTTCCATAAAAGTACCCTGAACAAGACGCGAGGGGGACCTCCCTGTCAAAGCCCGCTTTCCGGAAACAATGATCCGGCCGGAACAGGACGCGCTCAAAAATGATGGGTCACGGAGCCGAAGAAGCAGTAACCCGGATCACGAATCAAGGATCACGGAGCCGAAAAAGTAGAAGCCGCGGCATTCGTCGAGCCGCACAGGGAGCATTTTTCCGATCATGGACGGATCCCCGGGGACATGGACGAGCATGTTGTTGGAGAGGCGGCAGGTGATGAGGCTGCTGTCCTTGAGGTTAACCTCTTCCGCGAGAGCCTCCATCACGCGCCCGGTCAGACGGCCGGCGCGGGTGTGGGCGGTCTCCTGAACCGCGGTGAGGACCCGGTTAAAGAGGCGGTTTTTTTCCGCTTCAGGCACCTGGTCTTCCATTTTCGCGGCGGGGGTACCGGCGCGTTTCGAGTAGATAAACGTAAAGGCGTTGTCAAAGCCGACGCGCCGCACGACGTCGATGGTATCATCAATATCGGCGTCTGTCTCGCCGGGGAAGCCGACGATGATATCCGTTGTGATCGATACGTCGGGAATCCGCGCGCGGATTTTTTCCGCCAGGGAGATATACTGCTCCTTTGTGTAGCGCCGGTTCATGCGCCGCAGGATGCGGTCGGAACCGGACTGCAGGGGAAGGTGTACATGGCGGGCGATGATTTCGTTCTCCGCGATGACCCGGATCAGGTCATCGGAGAGATCTTTCGGATGCGGGGTCATAAACCGGATCCGCCGCAGGCCTTCCACGCGGCAGACCTGTTCGAGGAGCTCCGCAAAGGAGCAGGGAGTGTCGAGATCCCGGCCGTAGGAATTGACGTTCTGGCCCAGCAGCATGATTTCAACGACGCCGTCCGCGGCCAGCTGCGCACATTCATGCAGAATGTCCCGGGGCGCGCGGCTTCTCTCCCGTCCGCGGACATAGGGGACGATACAGTAGCTGCAGAAATTGTTGCAGCCGAAGGAAATGTTGACCCCGGATTTGAAGGGGTACTTGCGCGCGACGGGGAGCGCCTCGACGATGCGGTCGGCGCGGTCCCAGATTTCTATGACCATCCCTTCCGACTCCAGGCAAGCGCACAGGTATTCGGGGAAACGGTAAAGGTTGTGCGTCCCGAAGATAAGATCGACAAAGCGGTAGCTTTTCCGGATTTTTTCGACGTTGGTCTGTTCCTGCACCATGCAGCCGCAGACGGCGATCTTCATGCCGGGGCGGTTCCGCTTGAGATGGCCCGCGCGGCCGAGACGGCCGAATACGCGCTGATCCGCATTGTCGCGCACCGTACAGGTATTGTATACAAGAAAATCCGCGTCTTCGGACGACGCGTCTGTAAATCCGGCGCTTCGCAGGATTCCGATGATCTTCTCGGAATCCCGGGCGTTCATCTGGCAGCCGAAGGTTTCGACGCGCGCCGTCAGCGGCCTGCCCGCCGCAAGGCCGCGCGCTCTGACAAGCTCCCTGGCGCGCGCCAGATCAAAGGCCTGTCTTGCCGGTTCTGTCTCCGGGGCGGGACTGTGCAGGTCTGCCTGCTGTACCAGTGTTTCAAAAGAATCATTCATAATGCTTATTCCATGTCTGTTCCAGTGTTTATACCAGTGTTTATTCCATATTTGTTCCGGTAATTCGTGTGTTTTCAGAATTATTTCTTCGTGGAATCCCGGGATTAACAGGTGATGATTACCGGATCCGGTTTATTATCACGCACAAAAGCGTAATAGATGTTACAGGCTCCGGATTATTACCGCGCGAAATACCGGGATTCATGTGACCGGCTTCTGTTTGTATTTCCTGTAATCCGGGGATTTCCCTCACCAGTCCTCTGTGATACGGTAAAGCCATGCGCTGCCTTTTTTTCCCACGCGTTCGAGGACACCGAGCTCTGTGAGCAGCAGGAGAATCGTGGATACGCCGCTTCCCTGACCGCGGGCCGCTCTGATACCGGCCTTTTTTGAAAAATCCGCGGAGGTAAACGGTTCCGGCAGTCCATCCGGAACAAACTGCATATAGTCCTGCGGGCAGGTGAGGAGCATCCTGTCCACAAGGCGCAGCGGGATGCGCTCATAGCGGTGGGAACCGCGCTTTTTATCCCGGCTCCATCCGTCCAACAGCCGGTATTCTTCCATGTCGATCAAAAGCAGTTCAAAGGAAAGGCGGGGATCTGACAGAAAAGGGCGGAGACGGTACAGTTCCCGAAAGGCGTGATAAAAGCTCCCGCGAAATGGGGAGCGATTGCGTTTTATGAGGGAACCGTCTTCGGGATCGACCCAGACAACCCATTTTTGCGCCGGGAGCGGATAGACAACGCGGACGGGATACTGCGGGAGAAAACAGTGAAGCCTGGCGCGCAGGGCATCCATGCGCGCCGTCTGGATCTCGGTGATCCGCCCGTCATGAAAGATGTCCGCGACATAGCTGTCAACAGGGATTTCGTGGTGATCCTCATTCGGGTCCATATAAAATTTGAGTACGGCGTGGAGCGTCTTCTCCGACAGCATACCGATGCCGTGCCGGCTTCGGGGCGTCAGCGAAATGATCCGGGAGCGCGCCGCGTCGAAGCGCTCCCGCGCTGAAAGGAGTGAAATTTCAGTTTCCATGCTGCAGTTGTCCGGAAATCTATATGGCGGATTGCGGAAGCGCTTAGGCGGCGCGCCCGGAACGGCGCGCGCTATTTCGACAGTTTCTTCCTGATATACGCGAAGGTGTAAGCCTCCCCTTTTTCCGCGAGCATGCGCAGGAGTTTTTCAAGAAGAGCGGATGTCTCCGGGTGCATAAAGCGGCGGGCATTGCCCTGCCTGTAGTACGCGAGCGGCGACTGGTCTGTATAGTTCTCCCCCATGTAGGTTTTACAGGCGGCAATCCGGTCCATGAACATTTCAACAACATACCGGCCGGGCATTTTGACGGGGATCAGAGGAAATTCCCCCTCCTTGCCGCGGAGGTTGTAGTCGATCCAGTATTCAAAATGATGGCGGTTGCGCCCCTTGTGGTGCAGCCAGGAAGAGGAATAACCGATCTCCTCGCGCTCGGCGTTGTTGGGGCTCCGGTTTCCCTGAAAATAACGCGCTCCCACAAGAAATTCGGTCGGAGAATACTTGGAGAGGTCATGCAGAAGGCCCTGACGGTACAGACCCACTTTCCAGCAGCCCTCCAGGACCAGCAGCTTGTGAAGTGAGACGGTGCGCAGATGGGAAAAAAACTTCTCTTTTGTAACAGGCGGGAGGTTTCGTCCCGAGGGTCTGCCTGTGTACATCCGCCTACGGCGGTCCGCAGCCGGAAAGGAGTTATTTCCCTCGTGTTCATAATGATTGATCATTCGATTAACCTGCAGCGCGAAGGCTGATAAACGATTGCCTGTGTCGGCTGATTTTATTGTGTAATGCTCCGGCGATGCGGACGTGAACCATGCAGGCTCGCCTGCGATGGTTCACGGATATTTCACCGAAGAGCTTTTGCTCCCCGGTGGAGGCAGTTTACTCTATGCGCATGATTTGCGTTGAAAACTTACCCGGCGGAGTCTTTGTCCGGATCCGCA
>JAUNJS010000442.1 GCA_030533125.1 Eubacteriales bacterium
CTAACCCTGTTTTATGCATATCGCCTGTCCCGTGAAGGGAACAGGCGGTATCATCCTGTTTCGGACAAACTCAAAAGCCGAACAGCGCTTTCCATCCCGGAAGGAAGAAGGCTTCGACCGTCTCCAGGCATCGCATCGATTCATCCAAAGTATATCGATGGATCACCGGCTCAAACAAAGCGGTCACATACGCGCTGAACAGCAGATGCATTTCCATGGGGCTGATCGCGCGGATGGCCAATCCCTTCTCCCGCAATACCGGAAGGTACCGGAGCGTTCGCTCCTGAGCGGTCTGTGTGAGATCATGCAGGAAGTTTTCGTATTTCGTGCCCGAAGAGCATGTCAGCAGTAAATAGTAATCGTCCATGTGGGGATAGACGATCTCGCGCATCATATCGACCCACGAATCCTGCCACTGGAGGTTGCCTTCATCCTGAACCGCGGCCAGGTATTTCGTCAGATGCGTATCCATCCAGGCCTTGATCCGTTCTACCGCAGGCGCGACCAGTTGGTCAAACAGATCCTCCTTGTCGCGGCAATGCCTGTAGAGCCCCGCCGCCGTAAAGCCGCATCGTTCCCCGACGCGGCGCATGGAGGCTTTTTCAAAGCCGTACTCCAGGAATTCCTCACTGGCCGCGGCCATGACCCTGACATGGCTGGCGGTTTTGTCTCTGGGCATACATGATCTCCATAGAAAATATTGTTAGCTTACGTCGTAAACTATAAGCCATTCCCCGCCTTTTGTCAAGTTAAACTTTTCTAACGGCTTGTTTGTCAATCGCTGAAAGAGAATCATGGCGGCAGATGCCGGATCGACACCTGCCGCCATATTCAAAGGGTGATCAGGCCGCGTTGTCCTCAGAAGAGGTTTCTTCCTCAAGCTGGTCGCTGCTCTCGTACATGGTGGTCGTCTCGCCGACTTCCGCCGTCAGCGCTTCGCCGTCCAGGGTGACGCTGGCCGTGCAGCTCTCGATTATGGAATTCTCCGCGCGTCCCGCCACCGCGCCGGGCGTGATTGCGCCGACGATCTCGCCATTCACCGTGCAGTTGGTGATCCTGAACGCCGTCTCTTCGCCATAGTAGTACAGGCCGGTGCCCACCAGGCCGCCCACATGGGTCGCGCCGGGCACGTTCATCCTGACCGTCACGGCGCAGTTGTCGATGATGCCGGGATATTCGGTAGTGACAATGCCCTCGGTATCGGCCACGATATTCCCGTTGGAGTGGGTGCCGCTGAAGCCGCACAGCCCTCCGATGGCGTGGCCGCCCTGCTCAGAAATGATCTCCACCTCGACAGTGCAGTTGGTGACGCTGTCCATCATCTCCAGGCAACCCGCAATGCCGCCAAGGCCCACAGGTTCGTTGCCCTCCGCGATGACCGTACCCTTTGCCGTGCAGTTGTCGAGGGTACCGCCGAAGCTGCCGCCGATAATCAGTCCGCCGCACTCGCCGACATCCTGCTGAATGATGCGCCCGGAGGAAAAGTCGTTGTCGCCCAGCACGTGAATGGCCGAGCCATCCACACTGCAGTTCCATACGGATTGCATGGAACCGCCGGCAATGCCGCCGATGGCGTTGACACCCGCAATGCTGTTCTCACCGGTCAGCATAACATCGTGAATGACGCCCATGTTATACCCGACCACGCCGCCGACGGCCATGGAATAAATGTCCTCGCAGCGGATATCCACATTTCGCACGGTCAGGTTTTTTACCTCGCCGCAGTTCATGCCGACCACGCCAACGCCGCAGACGGGATAATCAGAATGGAAAGTGACATTGGAAATTGTGTGTCCCTGCCCGTCGAAGGTCCCGAAGAACATGCAGCTATAATTGCTCATGTCCGTGAGATCCATATGGCCGATGGGCTGCCATTCCACATCCTTCAGGTCAATATCCGCCGCCAATACAAAGAACTGTCCGGGATAGCCGTTTGCGCTGCCATCGTTGACGGCTGCTGAAAGCGCAAGCAGCTGTTCCGCAGTCGCGATCTGCCATGGATCCTCGGCGGTACCGGTTCCGCCCGCAAAGGGGCTTTCCTCCGCAAGAGCAAGGCAGCAGACGCTGAGCAGCAGGCAAGCCGCCAGGAGAATCGAGAGAAGCTTTTTCATGAGAAACCCTCCTTGGATAATTGATTTATGTCATCGCTTTCGCGCAGACACCGACATTAGACATAACTAACTCATGGACAAAAGGAAAAGCCGTCAGAGCGGCTTTGAATCCAGCAGATCGGCCCAGCCGCACACAAAGAACCGACGGAGCTGGCGCACATAGGTCAGCGCGTCCTCCTTCGACATTTGATGCCTGACCGTCTCAAACAGCCCGGAATAAAAAGCGTTGGAAAGCATGTGCACCAGCATGGGCGTAAGCGCTCCATTCGCCAAAGCTTTATTGCCTGTGGATTCCAGGAATTTGTACGTATAGTTGACTTCAATGTCGATCATGCGGTTCAGCATTTCGTCGTAGCAGGAATTGTCAGCGCACCGGACGAGGAGGCGAAAGACATCCCAATGGTCATAGATATAATTGACCAACTCTTCCCAGAGATCCGGTTTGTAGGTGAATACATCCTTTTTCTGTGTCTCTGACGGTTGATCCGCAAATGCCTGCTGTCCCTTTTCAAACCAATCCAGCAGGCGACTCACTGTGTCGTCTGCCAGCGCGTGAAAAAGGCCCTCTTTATCCTGAAAGCGGGTATAGATCGCACCGGTGCTGGTATCTGCCTTGGCGGCGATCACTCGCAGCGACGCTTCCTGAAACCCCATTTCAAGAAATTCTGCCTTTGCGCATTCCAGGAGTTTGTCCGATCGTCCTTCAACCCGTTTCGCCATTGCAGCCTCCTATATTCATAACGTCGTTTCATAACGATGTTATGATACACCCAAG
>JAUNJS010000106.1 GCA_030533125.1 Eubacteriales bacterium
GGGAACCCGCATTCTCCTGCGGAGAGGAAACCGCGTTCTCCTGTGGGGAGGCCTCGTCTTTCTGACCGGATTCCGTGTTTTTTCCGGAAAAAGCCGACCCTTCCCGGATCGACGCCGGATCGTTCTGCAGAGGGCGGAACCGGGAGGTCTGCGCGGCCTTCGCGCCGGCGGGGAACAGATACAGGACGATGTCTTCAGGGCTCCGGGTGTCGTCTTTTGAAGCGGTTGTGTCCTTCAGAACCGGGTCTGCGGGGCAGAACAGGACGGTGCGGCGCAGCAGGTGCACGAGCTGCATGCAGGTGGTGCGGAGGATGTCCTCGTTCTCCACAGCCCTTTCCAGCTGATTTGAGGTGTCCAGCAGGATTTTTGTCTGATAGGCATTTTCCGCGGAAACCGCGGCGATGTTTTTCATCCGGATCGTCACGGTTCCGGTTATCAGTGCCGCCACGATCGTGACCAGGTAGGTCATGAGGTAGGCGGAGTCGTACACCAGCAGGGTGAAGCGCGGCTCGATAAACAGAAAATTAAACAACAGTACATATAGCACGGCGGCCAGGAGGCCGTAGATCCGGCTGGAGGTCATGACGGAGGCAATGAGGACCGCCAGGATGTAGATCGTGATAATGTTGGAATTGCTGAACCGGGAGTGGTAGAACCACAGGGCGAGGAACGTCGCTACTGCCATAATAGCGAAAACACGCAGCAGATCCTGCAGGCTCCAGGGGATCCTGACCCCTTCCTTCTTCATTGCGCCGGGGAAGGAGGAGGAAATCTGGTCGGGAATGATATGAATGTCTACAGAAGGCAGATAGTGGAGAAGCCTCTCGTTGAGAGGCCGCCTCGCCTGCAGAAAGAAGGAAGGCGGGCTGTATCCGAGAAACAGATCCGTCACGCCGGCGCGCCGGGCGTATTCAGCGATTGCCTCGGAGAGTTCGCTGCCCATGACTGTGTGAATCTCAAAACCGTTTTCCCGGGCAAACAGGATATTTTCACGAAGGAGCGTATCTTCTTCCATCTCATGGCCCGTTCTCGCGACATAGAGCGCGATGGGCGCGGAGGGAGAGGCCTGCGCGGCCCTCGCGGCGGCGCGGATGACCCTCTTGTTGCTCGGGGAAGGAGAAAGGCAGACCATGACAAAAGGGAGGGGGGCACGAACGGCCCTCCCCCCAGTTGCAGCAGGGGCGCTGACAGATTCTGTTTTTTCCGGTCGCTGCGACCGCCGGCTGTCCTTCGCAGTGTTCTGATACGAGGACAGTCCGGATGATTCTGCGGATGGCTGTTCGTCCATCCTGTTTGATGACTGTTTTTGCATGATACTGAGGTTGTGAAAAAAGGAGTGTTATTCACCCGCGCGCGGCGGCAGAACCGCCTGCCCGGTTGTACAGGTCATCCGGCGGTCGGATCGAAAAAGAGCCGCCGGACCTCCTTTCCGCCTATTCCCGGCCGGAGAAAGTGGTGGCCTGCGGGAAGCACTTCGCGAAATCTTTTCTCACAGAGGCTGTTCTTGTATCTTCCCTTTGCGTATTCCCGCGCGGGGACCTGTTCGAATGATTCTTTTTGGAATGCCTGCTTCCGGAATACCGCCGCATATACTTCGCAATCATATAATACACCAAACCGGCGTAAATTGCGAATCCAATGACAATAAGAATATTTTCTGCAATAATGGTAAGAATGGCAGTCATGGCAATATCCTCCTTTTTCACACTTGCGTCCGCGGCAGATCCGGCTTCGCGCCTGCTGCCGCAGTATGTTCTTCTTAAATAAAGCGGTCGTATATCTTTCTATCTTTCAAAGCGGCTATCCCGGTTTTCGTCACAGGATTTTCTGGATGTGCTCGTTTTTGCCGAGCACCAGCATGGTCTGTCCGCTGCGCAGAACCGTATCATACCGGACATCCATATTCATTTCCGAATCCTCCGAATTCCCCCGGTTGAATCCGAGGACTCCCGGGAAGATTGGCTTTTCGGCTCCAAATCCGGACGCGCCGGAGGATTTGCTTTTTCCGGACCGCGGCGTGCGGACACCCAGGACATTCAGATGATATTTCCTTCGGACATCCAGTTCTCCGATTTTTTTCCCGTTCCAGCGCTCCGGAACGTCGATTTCCAGGATGGAATAGCCGTCTGTTAGATCCACATAATTGGAAATGTTGTCGGAGCTGTAGCGGATGGCAGTCCAGAAGCCGAGTTCCCGTTCCGGAAAGACAACGGCCGAGGCTCCGTTGCGGAGCAGGAAGTTTTCCTGCCGGCTGTTTGTCGCGCGGGCAATGATTTTTTTTGCGCCCAGTTCATCGAGCGTGAAAGTCGTCTGCAGGGAACTGAGAAAGTCATCGCCGATCGAGACAATGCATAAATCATAGTTGGGAATGCCCAGAGATTTCATAAAGTCCGGATCCGTGCTGTCGCCGATTCTTGCGTCCGTACAATAGGGCAGAGCGAGATTGATTTTCGCTTCATCCAGATCAACGATCATGACCTGATGTCCCAGATCATGCAGCTTCATGGCTGCGTAGTAACCGAAGCGCCCTGCGCCCGCAATCAATACACTCTTCATTCTTGATTCCGACCTCCCGGACTGCGCGGGAGCGGCAGCCCGATCTTGAGAATGATGCTGCTTCCCTGCCTGCGCGGAACCGGCTGCGCGAGTGAAGCAGTTTGATCAGCAGCTCGATTGTGTGGAAAAACGTGCTGTACTTTATCCTACTGTGACCTTCTCCAGAGGAAGCCGTCCGCTGTTTGTCCGGACTGAAGAAGCCAGCGCGTATCCGAGCGTCATCCCGCCGATCCTGCCGAAAAACATGAAGGAAATCAGGAGTATTCTGGAGGCGGCGGACAGCCCGGAAGTGATTCCGGTCGTGAGCCCCACCGTTCCCAGTGCGGAGGCGCATTCGAACATGGACGGAAGGATCGGGAGCCCTTCCACCGTGGACATCGCTACGGAACCGGCGAGAAGCAGGAACAGATAAACTGTGAGCAGCGTCATTGCGTTGTGGAGAACTTCCGGATCGATCCGGCGGTGGAAACAGTTGACGTGTTCTTTCCGGCGAAGGAAGGCTCCCGCGGAGAGAAACAGCACTGCCATGGTGGTAACCTTCATCCCGCCCGCGGTCGAACCGGGGGCGCCGCCGATCATCATCAGCAGGATGGTGATGAGCCAGCTTCCCTCGCTCATCTGCCCGTAGTCGATCGTATTAAAACCGGCGGTCCGCGGCGTCACGCTCTGAAAGAGGGAGAGCAGGACGCGCTCTTTTCCTGAAAATGCCTTGAATTCCACCAGATAGAACCAGAGGAACGGAAGCAGTATCAGAAGGGAGGTTGCCGTCAGAATGATCTTGGTCTGGAGACGGAGCTTCCGAAAACGGAACCGGCAGGAGATCAGGTCATTCCAGGTCAGGAATCCGAGTCCGCCGAGAATGATCAGGAGCATAATGACCACGTTTACGGTCGTATTCGCGGAAAAGGAAGTGAGCGATGAAAACGGCTGTCTGGTTCCCATCAGGTCAAATCCTGCGTTGCAGAATGCGGAAACCGAGTGGAAGACCGCATAGCCGAGCCCTTTTCGAAGACCATACTGCGCGGCGAAAGTGGGAAGCATGCACAGTGCTCCGGTTCCCTCGAAACACAGGGTTCCCACGATGAGAAAACGCATAAAACGAAGGATTCCGCCGATCTGCGGCGCGGACAGCGCGTCCTGGATGGCGATCCGGGGCAGCAGCCCGATCTGGAGACCGGTGAGAGACAACATGGCGACTCCCGCGGTCACGACTCCAAGCCCGCCGATCTGAATCAGCAGCAGAATGACGGTCCTTCCGAAGATCGTCCATTTTGTCGCCGTGTCAAAGACCACAAGACCTGTTACACAGGCGGCGGAAGTGGAGGTGAAGAGCGCGTCCAGGAACGAAACGGGAGCGTCTCCTGTACTGGCGCAGGGGAGACACAGCAGCCCGGCACCGGCAAGAATCATCAACATGAAACTCAAAAGGATCATTCGGAAGGATGACAGATGATCCTGTAGATATATTCTGATCTTAAGCATGGGAGATACCTCCGATGTACAGCTTCATTCATAATTATTCAGCTTCGTTTGTACAGCTTCATTTTTTATAAAAACAAGACTGTATTTTTAATACAAGACTGTACAGCTTCATACCTTTTTGAATAAAATGGACGGACCTTTCAGCAGGGATCCGTCTTCTTTCTATAAAAATATATACAAATATGTACAACCAGGAGAGCATGATCAGTATTTTGTTTAGATATGATTATGTAGGAATTCCTGTAAAAAAGGGGTTAAAGAAAATAAGAATCACATTAATATAGCGTTAAAAAACATGAATGGCCAGTTGGAAATGCGCCGGGAATCCGTCGGGAATCAGTGCCGGTCCGGCGGAATACCTGACATCCGTGTGAGGACTGTGCTATATTAGTCACAGGGAAACACAGGGAAACTGCCATCTGCTTTGACGGATGGCAGGAATCGCTGACTATGCTGTATTCATCACAGGGAAATACAGGGAAATACAGGGAAACTGTCATCTGCGTTGCAGGACGGCAGGTTTCGCTTTCTGCGCTGCATTAAGCGCCGGGAAATACAGGGAAACACAGGCGGAGGACGTATTATTATGAAAACAGACAGGATCAGCAAGTATCTTTCGTGGCTCCTGCGGCATTGCAAGGACCCGGTATATATCGACCTGCAGGGGGGATGGGCCTCTGTGGAAACCATCCTGCAGCTCCTGCGGAAACGCTGCCGGGAGTTTGACCGGCAGGCACTGGAGGCCATCGTCGCCGAAGACGAGAAAGGACGCTATTCTTTCGACGCGTCGGGGGAGCGGATCCGCGCGAACCAGGGACATTCCATTCCCGGCGTCCTGATTGAGATGGAAAAGCCGGTTCCCCCCGAATATCTCTACCACGGGACACTGGAGGAGTCCCTGCCCTCGATCATGGAAAAAGGGCTGCTGCCCATGAGCCGGCAGTATGTGCATATCTCCCCGGATTACGAGACGGCGATCTGTGTCGGCAGCCGTCATGCCAGAGGGAAAGGCGGCAGGGCCGAACGGAAGCAGGGTGGTGACAATATCCGGAAAAACGACGGCAGGGCTGACCGGCAGAACGGCGAAGGGGACGGGAGAAAGAACGGCAGCCGGAACGGCGGAACCGCTGTCCTGGAGTTTGCCGCGGGTGATTTCGTGCGGGACGGGCATGATCTATGGATCTCTTCCAACGGAGTATGGCAGGCAAAGATTGTCCCGCCGCAGTATCTGCGCGTGCGCGTTGAATATCGCGAAAAACAACTCCCCGCAGACAACGGGACTGTTGTTCCGGATCCCGGCGGATCCGCGCCGGCACCGGTGCCGGATTCGGAGAGAACCCGGGATGATGCGCGGGACAGAGTCCTCGGGACGGACCGCTATGCGATTCCCTGCAAATACAGCCTCCCCGTTCTGCGGGACAAGCCCCTGAAGGGAATTATTCTGGGAATCCACGGTTTTTCGGGCAGCAAGGAGAGCACGGGGCTCCATGTCCTCGCGAAGAGAGTCGTGCCGGAGGGATACGGACTTGTCTCTTTTGACCTGCCCTCGCACTGGAAAAGCCCTGCGTCTCCCCAAATGCTGACAGTAGAGAACGCGATGCGGGACATTCTGTTTATGGCCGGGGAGTGCAGGCGCGAATTTCCGGATGTTCCCAAATATATCTTTGCGACCAGCTTCGGCGCGTATCTGACTCTCCTGTGCTGTCAGGAAGCTGCCCGCCGAGAAAGCGCCCGCCGGGAGGCCGCCCGTATAGAGGATGCCTGCCGGGAAAGCATCCACCGGGAAGCTGCCCGCCGGGAATCCGGTGGAGAACTGGTGGACTATCGCATTATTCTGCGCGCCCCCGCGGTGACGATGTCGGAGATTTTCCTGAATCTCCTGAATATGTCAGCGGAGGAATTTCGTAACAAAGCGCCCCTGGACTGCACGAACGACCCCGCGCGCCCTCTGCCCGTGTACTACAGCTTCTATGAGAGCCTTCTGCGGCACAGCGTGTTTGAGGCGGCGCAGGACACATATCCGCCCATGCTGGTCATGCATGGGGACGCGGATCGGGTCGTCCCCCCGCGGGATGTCCGACTGTTCTGTGAAAAATACCCGCAGATGGACCTGCATGTGATCCCGGGCTGTGACCACGGCTTCACTGCGCCCGGGGCTCTTGAGGAGATGTGCCGCCTCACGATGGAGTATCTGTAAAACTACAGGGTGCGCGCTTCTTTACGCATTCTGTTTGATTCGCTGCAGCGTCAAAACAGCAGACACCGGACTCAAGGCGCCGGAACAGCAGCCCTGAACTGCGTCTCCAATATTGCAGCTCCCGGGCAGTTCCGAAACCGTAGACCTGAAGCTTCGGTTCCAAACCTTCAGGTCCAAAACTTCAGTTCTAAAACTGCAGACTGCGAGAAAGGTCTGATATTGATATAAAGAAGGAAGTATTATGAATCAGACAAAGCCTGTTATTCTGTTACAGAAATACCGGTCGATTCTTCTGGCGGCGGCTGTCGTGGAAGCGGTGTCATTTATCGTTTCTCTGACGGATTCGATCGTGGCCGCCAATGTGGTCGGCCAGGAAGCGTTTGCGGCCATCGGATTGATCTCGCCGTTTTTTTCTCTGGCATCTTTTCTGGCTGCCATCGTGAATTCGGGAACAGTGCTGTTTTATTCTGAAAATATCGGCCGGTTTGAAAAACGGCGTGCGCATCAATACTTTACGCAGGGTGTGCTGCTCGCGCTCGCGTTCGGGACTGTCTTTACTGTCCTTCTGATCCTTTTTAAGGAGAATGTGCTCGCGAGCTATTCTGTCACGGCGGACATGCGGCAGTATGTCTCGGGATATTTCGACATTATTGTTTTTTATTTCCTTCTGGAGCCCATCAGTTGTCTGCTGGATAATATGGTCGTTGCGGACGGCGGCGAAAAACTGTCTTCCGCTGTGAATGTGGCGCAGATTGTGGGAAATGTCCTGCTTTCCGTCTTTCTTGCGCGGCGGTACGGGGTGCGCGGCATCGCGATCGCATCCGTCACCTGTAAAGTGGCTTTTGTCATTCTGATCATGACGTGGTTTTTGACGAAAGGCTGCACGCTCCGGCTTGTCCGGTATCTGAAACTGAACGATTGTATACATATCATCGGGTGGGGACTGGTGAAAGGGTCAGCCTATGCGATGTCGGGCATCATGGTTTATGTGCTGAATGCCTTCACCCTTCGCTGTTTTGATACGGAGACCTACACCATTATGCTGGTGGTGGAAAAGATCCTGGGAATGACATCGATCTTCCTCGGGCTGTCTATGGCCATGCAGTCGCTGGTCGGCATGCTCGAGGGGGAAAACAATACCAAAGCATTGCGGCTCCTGCTGAAAAAAGCCCTGGAATACATGGTGATTCTCGGCGGGCTGACCGCGCTGCTGCTCATGCTTTTCGCGCCGTATGTAGCCAGGGTATTCGGCCTGGGCAAAGAAGAACTTCTCGGCAGAGCGGTTGTGGCGATTTGTATCATAAGTCCGTCGCTTGTCATCCTGTCCGTAATGATGTTTTTCTTCTGCTGCTATTACCTGATCAGGAAAAACGTTCTTGCTGTTGTGGTCTGTGTGATCAAGGATCTGGTTTCTCCCGTGGCCTTTGCGGCTCTGTTCGCGCTGATCTGGAAAAAACCCGCAGCCATGCTGACCGGCCTCTCACTGTCATCTGTTTTTACGCTTTTGATCTGCGCGGCAATCGTTTTTATTGTCTACGGGAAGGAGCTGTTTCCGTTTTTGGTATCCCCTGCGAATGACGACCGCATTTTTATCTACGCGATTGAGGTCGGGGAGGAACAGGCTGTCCGGCTCGCGGAGACGGCGGACGGAATTCTGGAAAAAGAAGGCTATCCGGAAAAAGTGCAGACACTGATCAGCGTCTACATTGAGGATATGCTGATGCTGCTCAAAGAAATCAATGCGGACCGGAGCCGGCGGGTACAGATGGAGTGCACGCTGCTGCCGGATGAGAACGGGATCAGGCTGATCTTCCGCGATGACGGCGAGGCCTGTGACATCACGAAGGAAGAGATGCCGAAATCATTCCGCCAGTATGTTGTTTCCGGTATTCTGGAGAAGTTTGAGTACAAAATTTACCTGTTCACGATGGGATTCAATCGCTATGAATTCTTTTTCAGGAATGAATCCCCCGATACTGCCCCCTGTTCGCAGACTGGAACTGCTGCTCTGTGACGCGGGGCTTCCCGCAGTCCCGTGGAGTCCCGGAGGTTCTGTGCTGTGCCGGCCTGCCGGACATGCGGTATGATATGTCGGAATGATATGGTAGGAAAAAGGGCTGTCTCGAAGCGGAAAAACTGCTTCGAAACAGCCCGATATTATGTATCTTTTGTATCTTTCCTCATCATAGAGCTTTCCACGGTCGTAAAAGACCGGGATTGTCGAGATAAGAAGCGGTTGTCAGAGAAAACACACATCTTTGATGAGGAGGGGTTTCCCGACATCTTTACGCGACAATCCCGCCGCTGTTTCGGCGCGGAAAGTCGCATTTCCTTTCCCGCTCCCCTCGATCGAAAGCCTCGGGAACAGGTGCCCGGAACTGCCGGAGGATTACGCCCCGCGTACCCGCCCGCAGCGCCTGAGTGCCGACGCGGGGGTAGGCGGGCAGAACCATCAGAAAATGCAGCATCACGTACCCGCCCGCAGCGCCTGAGTGCCGACGCGGGGACAGGCGTCCGGGAGAAGCCGGACAATCAGAGAATTCCCAGCTTTATCATCTCGTCCAGATCGTAGAGGAACTCGTAAAAACCTTCAGCAGGGATATCGTCCGGAAGGTCTTTGTCGGGATCGTCGGAGTCGGCGGGAATGAAAGGATCCACAGGAGC
>JAUNJS010000107.1 GCA_030533125.1 Eubacteriales bacterium
TATGATCAGCCCTGACGGCACTGCACGCCGGCGCCGCCCATAGGATGATCCCAGCTCTTGACGACCTTGTCGATCGAGAGCACACGGCAGGTGCCGCACTCCAGGCAGCCCTCGTGGCTGAAGGTAATCTTGCCGTTATCATAGTGGTACAGGGCTGCGGGGCAGGCGAGGAGGACCTTGCGGATCTCCTCTTCGTTGTTGTAATCCTCATTTATTGTGATATGAGGATTGTGTTCATCTGTATGAAACTGGTCAAGTCCCAGTTTATCATCAACACTCATTTTTGCCATAGTTCTATATCCTCCATGGGGTATTCTATCATGTCATTTTTCAACTCATCACACGGAACCGTACGGCCGTCCCGCGCGGGCCGGCCATGCGGTTCCGGTCCGGTTTCTTACATCGCGTCCATGATATCGCCGACCAGGCTTGTAAGCTGGGCGACGCTCAGGTGTGACGCGGCGGAATTGATCACATACATGATGAAGTCCATGCTGGGTTTTCCGCTCACGGTGAAGAGCTTCGTGCAGATGTCGTCCACCATCTCCGGGAGATCCTTGAAGACTTCCCTGCGGGAGAGGATGGTCGGGAATCCCTTGAGGGCGTTCAGATCCTTCATGATGAAGCTCTCGTCGAGGGCTTTCACATAAGAGGACAGTCCCTCCTTGCTGAAATCGCCCGTCTCTCTGGCGCGGAGCACTGCCTCTGCAGCCAGGCGTCCGGACTCGATCGCGAAGTCCATGCCGCGGACGGTAAAGCCGAGGTTCACAACGAAGCCGGCCGCGTCGCCCGTCACGAGCACGCCGTCGCGGACGAGCTCAGGAATCATGTGGATGCCCGCCTCGGGGACAAGGTGCGCGCTGTACTCGATGGTCTCGCCTCCCTCGATATAGGGCTTGATCGCGGGGTGTTCTTTATAGCGGTCAAGAAGATCCGGGATGGAAACATCCGAGTAGCCGATGTCCGCCAGCGTCGCCACGATCCCGATGGAAACCGTATCCTTGTTGGTATACAGGAGACCGCCGCCGAATCCGCCGCAGGTCGCGTCGCCCGCGGAGAGCCATGCCACGCCTTCGTCGCCGCGGACGCCGAAGCGTTGGTTGATGGTCTCCTCTCCCAGCCGGATGACTTCCTTGACGCCGACCGCAACCTCGTGCGGAGTCAGCTCCTTCTTCATGCCCAGACGCTGGGCAAGCAGGGAGTTGACACCGTCCGCGAGAATGACGACATCCGAATACATGATCTCGCCGCCGGCATCGATTCCGACGACTTTTCCGTCCTCGACGACACAGCTGTCCACGCGGATGCCGGGCACCAGCATGACGCCGGCTTCCTCACACTTCTCCGCGAACCACTGGTCGAACTTGGAGTGCAGGATCGTGTAGGACGCGCTCTCCGGATCCTCCCCGAGCTTCGGAGAGGAGAATCCGATGTCCAGAGAGCTCTTCTCTGTCATCAGGGAGACCTTCTCATGCGTGACCTTACGTTCAATGGGAGCTTCTTCCGCAAAGCCGGGAATGACCTTCTCCATGCTGTGCGCATAGAGGCGGCCGCCGGTCACATTCTTCGCCCCGCAGAAATCGCCGCGGTCTGCCAGCAGGACTTCCAATCCGGCATTTGCAAGGACATACGCCGCCGCCAGGCCGGCCTTTCCTCCGCCTACGATTATGGCGTCAAATTTTTCTTCGCTCATTCTATTTTCTCCATTCTGTCTGAAAATACAGACCGCCGAACCCGCGATCCGGCAGGATCCGCGGTCATATACCGTATTCACTTTCGTGTGACACAGCGACTGCCCCCTCTTCCTTCTCCGGAAAACCTTACAGAGCCTTGAAAGCGCACATCCGGTTCCTTCGAAGGATCGGTTTCATACAAATCCGTTTTGAACCGCGAATAATTCAAACCGGGATCGATTCGAACTGAACTCGTTTCAAACGAAAATCGTACTAAGCCGGGATTCTTTCAATGGGGTTTTGTTCCCTCCACGAGCACGCACGCGCCCAGCATTCTGCTGCGGCTCTGTACCTGCCTGAGGCCGGTCTTCGCAAAAAGCTTCATAATCTTCCTGCGCCCCGGGAACTGCTGTGTCGACGTATAGAGCCATTCATATTGTTTTTTATACTTGCGGCCGCCTCCGAGCACCGGCATCAGATGCCGGAAGTAAACCTCGTAGGCCGGAACAACCATGGGGTTGTCGGGCACAAAGGAGTCCAGGCAGAAAACCCTGCCCCCCGGCATCACGGTCCGGTACATCTCGTTCAGCACCCGGCTGTAATCCGCCGTGTTGCGAAGCCCGAAAGAAATGCAGACCGCCGCAAATGTGTTGTCAGGAAAAGGGAGCTCCATGGCGTCCCCCTGCATCAGCTGCAGGTTCGGAAGGCTTCCGCCTTTTTCACGGGCGGCTTCCAGCATGGCGGGAGAAAAATCCAGTCCCGTGACTGCCAGATCAGGCCTTTCTCCGGCGATCGCGATGGCGATATCTCCTGTACCGCAGCAGACATCGAGTACTTTCTGTCCCGGTCCGGCCGCCTCCGTGAGCCTCTTCACCAGAAGCGCTTTCCAGCGTTTCTCCAGTCCCAGGCTGATGCGGGCATTGGCGCTGTCATAGCGTTCGGCGATGGTCTGGAACACATCATAGACATGCTCCTTTTTTTCCTGTTGATTCATTGTTTTATCCCCCCCGGCAGCGTCCGCGGCCGGAAGGCCGCGCAGGCCGGGTTTATCCACGCGGCAGCATCCGCAGCCAGAAAGCCGCGTAAGCCGCTGCCAGAAAGCCGTTGCCGATCAGGTTGGCGCCGGCGACGCTCTTCATCTGGCGGATCCTTGCCTCCGGAAGAAGCCCTGCCCTCAGCAGGAATCCGAACGGTTTCCGTCCGAGAACGGCCGTGAGCAGGATGCTCAGAAGGCCGATGCTCCCCAGATGCAGGACCGGCTGGACGCACAGAAGCGCGATCCAGACCCCCAGCATCCCCCGGTACAGGCACAGTGCCCTGCGCCTCCCCAGGATGACCGGCAGGGTGATCCGGCCGGCCCGGATGTCTTTTTCAATATCGCTCCCGTTGTTGCTGAGCATGATGAGCGCGATCCCGAGGATCAGGGGCAGGCATTCCGGAAGCATCTCCCAGTGAAATCTTCCGTCTGCCGCCGCCGCGGTGCCCAGAGGGATCAGTCCTCCCATGACGAAGCCGGAAACGGCTTCCCCGACGGGGAGCGAAGCGACCGGCGCAGGTCCGGCGCTGTATCCGATGACTGTCAGGGCGCCTGTCAGTCCGATGATGAACGGCGCGGGTCCGGAGTGCCAGGAGGCCGCCACGCCGCAGCCGGCGGCTCCGGCCAGATATCCGATGCCCAGGAAGAGCGCGTGCCTCGGATTGATCCGGTTATAGATCAGAACCGCGTCACTTGCTTCCACATTGTCCTCTTTGCTGTCCGCGCCGCTGACGTAATCGGCATAGTCATTCAGTGTATTGACCGCCGACTGCGACAGCAGGCAGGCGGCTGTCAGCAGGATACATTGTGCCGCTGTGATGGGAATCCCGCGCTGCAGACACCAGAAGATGCCGAACATCGCCGGGCAGAAGGCGGCGGGCCATGTGTGGATCGCCGCCAGCCGGATGGCGGAAAGGACGGTCATCCTCTCGTACGGAACCGGCCGGATCCCCGCGGCTGAATCTGTGTTACATTTGCTTTCCGTGTTCATTCGTTCGATATCCAGACCCTGCAGTCAACAGTTCCTTTTTTATTTTATTTCCGCGTGTAGTCCGCACCCGCGTCACGCGAAACATGCGGTTTTCAGATCAGGCCGCGCTTCTCCGCGAGGATGACGGCAGTGTGCTTGACCTCGATCGGCAGGTCGTGGGCATCCATGCCTCCCCGGATCTGCATAAGGCATCCGGGGCAGTCGACCGCGACGACGGAAGCGCCGGTATCCTGAATGTGCTGCAGCTTCTTGGCGAGGATCGGAGCCGCGACCTCGGGAAGCTTGATGCTGTAGGTGCCGCCGAATCCGCAGCAGACATCGGACTCTTCCATCTCGACTAGGCTGATGCCGTTTGTCTTCGTGAGCAGTTCTCTCTGCTCCTTGAAGACGCCGAGCTCCCTCTTGAGGTGGCAGGAATCGTGGTAGGTGATAGTGAGCGGCGTATCGTCGCCGGCCTCCGCAAGGCCGCCCAGATCGTAGAAGAGCTTGCAGAAATCGAAGGTCTTGCTGCCAAGTTCCTCGGCCTTCCTGTACATCTCGGAGCCTTCCTCGAAGAACTGCTTGTATTCACGCAGCTGGTGCGTGCAGGTCGGGCATGCGGATACGACATAGTCGTACTTATCCGCCTGCATAGCCTCGATATTGAGCTCCGCAGTCTTCCTGGCGTTCTCACGGTCGCCCATGTAGGTTGCCGGCGCGCCGCAGCAGGACTGGCCCATAGGCATATCGACCACATAGCCGATCGAGTTGAGGTCGGCAATGACCGCCTTGGCGATGTCGATATAAGCGAAGTCAAGCAGACATCCGGTAAAGATCGCGATCTTGCCCTTCGGATTCTCGACATTCTGCTGAATGGTCGGGAAGATATCGCGGAAAGGTACAGGAGCGATGCTCATCAGGCTTCTGCCCTCCGTCATGCCGGACAGGAACATGGGCAGATGACGGATGAAGTTGGTGCCCTTGGTGAACGGTGCCTGTGCCACGGAAGCGATACGCAGCATGGAGTGGAACAGCTTTCTGTCGCTGACCGCATCCAGAGCGAATTTATAAACGGGATTCGGATTCGCCTCGTAGCTGCGCTCACGCAGTTTCATGATCATCTCAGGGATGTGGAGGCCGCCGCCGCAGACCTCTTTGCAGCGTCCGCACTGCAGGCAGATGTTCTGGATCTCGTCCGCCCTCTCCTCGGAGACGAGGAAGTGGGTCAGGAGCGTGCCGATGCCGCCGGTGTAAACCTTGGAGCCGTAGACGTGGCCGCCGACCAGCGCGAAGGCGGGACATACGTCAAGACATGCGCCGCAGCGGATGCAGTCGAAGATCTCCTGGAAATCGGGATCGGCCAGGATCGCCCTGCGCCCCGGATCGTCGAGGATGACCGCGTAGAATTCCTTTTTCGCCTTCTCATCGGTTTCCTTGTCGACCGTCACCTCGGAGGCGCCGGTATACATGGAAATATAGGATGTGATCCTCTGGCCCGTGCCGTTTCGGGGAAGAGCCTTGAAGATCCAGCGCGCATCGGTGAGCTTATTGACAAATTTCTCGATGCCGAAGACATACAGATGGATCTTCGGGAGCGTACCGACCATACGGCCGTTGCCCTCGTTGGACATGGTGAAGACCGTGCCGGTCTCGGCCACAGCGACGTTCGCGCCGGAGACGCCCATGTCGGCGTGGATGAACTTGTCGCGCATGATGCGCCTGGCGGTCTTGACCTCCTCGGCGATGATGGGTTCATTCTTTGTCTTCGTGTACTCGGTGAAATAGTCCGCCACCTGCTCCTTGTTCAGATGGAGCGCGGGCATGACCATGTGGACCGGGGTATTGCCTTCGAGCGCGATGATAAACTCGCCCAGGTCAGTCTCCTGCACCAGCACGCCGTCCTCACCGAGGACTTTGTTCATATGGATTTCTTCGGAAGCCATGGATTTGGACTTCACAATGGTCTTGACGCCCTTTTCCTTCACAAGGCCGCGGATATACTCCATCGCCTCCTCGGTGCTCTTGGCGTGGAAGACATGCCCGCCTTTGGCGGTGCAGTTTTCCGTGAACTTCTCGATCATCTCATCGATGTGTTCCGCCGCGTACCCCTTGACTTCCCTGATCTCATCTCTCGTGGCCTCAAAGTCCACGCCCACATAGGATTTCGCCCTCTTGGCAGGATAGGTCGCGCAGAAGTTGCCAAGCGTCCTGCTCAGGGTCGTATTTTTTAAAGCTTCCTGAATTTCCTGCTTTAATTCCAGACTAGCCATTGTCGTTTCCTCCTTTCCTCACAGCCGCACTCAGGCATCCGCGATGATCACGATGTTCAGCCTGAGGGGGCCGTGGACGCCGACGGTAGAGACACACTCGATGTCCGCCGTCCGGCTCGGGCCGCTCACGAAGCCGACAAAGTTCGGCATCTCAGGCAGAGCGCAGATCGCGTCAAACAGGGCATCATAGTCATCCACGATCGTGGACGCTTTCAGAATCCCCAGAAAATCCTCGGCCATCGTCGCCACGATCCTGGAATCGATCTCATCCCCGACCTGTGCGACCGTGCCGAGATCAGCCACTCCCAGCTGAACCTCGCACACGCCGCCCTGCGCGGTCTCCGCGTGAAGACGGATATGATCCGTGAAAACCTCCAGACCGGCGTCTTTCAGCGCGGGAACAATGCCAAGTTCCTTCACGAAATCCGATTCCACAACACAGGCCGTGGACAGGCCTTTCGCCCGGAAGATATCAGCCACCGCCTTCCCGGCATCTGCTTTGGCTGCCACGGAACATTCTCCGTTGATCGCTTCAAGGTTCGCCTTAAAACGTTCAAACAGCGCATCTGTTGTACTCATTCGCTTCTCTCCTTTCTAGCAATGGTTAACGACTAACCGTTCAAGCTCGAAATAATATTCTCTCAAAATTATATACTGTTTCCACAAATCTTTCAACAAACCGCCGGCTTCTTTTGTACACTTTTATGCTTGAAAGTGTATGTTTTGAATTTCCTTCAAATATATCGATTCTTGTACCAATGAATGCAGTTGATTAAACAGAGTGCGCGCGGAAGACTGTATTCTCGGGGTCCGGGAAACACGGGCGGTTCCTCTGCGCCCTTTACAAAGCCTCTCAGTTTTGCTATTCTCCATGGTGTCCGCCCGGGCCGGACCGGGGAGCGGACACGCCGTGAAAAGGATGCCTGTCCGCTCCGTGCCCGCCGTGAAAAAGGATCTGTAAAAAGGATATCGTGATATGTCTCAGAAAAACAAAGAAAATAATCTGACCGTAAAAATCAGCCGCTGGCTCGACAGCCGCCGGGAGGAAATCGCCGGGAAAGTTCTGTGCGCCGGCATTCCCGCGGCAGCCGCGTCGCATCTGGCACATATGCTTCCGGAGATCTCCGTTGTCTGCCTGACCGGGGAAGAGGTTTCCGACGCAGGCGCCGTTGTCCCGGGCGGCGCACGCGGGCTGCGCGAACCGCTGTATCTCTCCGCGGATCCCGCCGACTATGCGGGAGGGCTCTTTGACACCGTTCTCCTGCTGCAGGAAACGCCCCTTGCGGACCGCTCGGAAGACCCCGCCTTCCCCCGTTGGGAGCGCGGGACGCTCTACCTGCGCCGCGCGCAGCTCCTGATGGACTACTATGAGAAAGAGGTCCGGACCGTGTGCCGCCATCTGAAGCCGGGCGGGCGGCTGTTCTGTCTGGTCCGCGCGCAGCACGATGAGCACCTTCTGGGCTGGTGCCTTGCCCTGGCCGCGGAGGGCATGGAAATCGTATCCGCGGACACCCGGCAGATCCTCTGCCGCGAGGACGGCAGGCAGTCGGTCCTGCAGGGCATTTTCTGTGTCTCCGGCGGCAGGACGGACATCGGACTGCTCCTGGCCAATCACCTGAACTACCGCCTCGACCGCATGAACACCGGGGCGGAGGAATTGCACGGACAGGACGCGGAGATTCTCCTCCAGGCGGACATCGCCTCCCTCCTGCGCGGCTTCCATATCTATCAGGGTGACTCCTGCCGCGGCAAGCTGGCCGTCTACTCCTCGGCACAGCGCCCGGACGTCATCTACTATTATACTGATGTCGAGGGCGACGAGCCCTACCTGCGGCGGTTCCACGAGCAGGACAGGGACAAGGTCATCCGCCATATGGTCGGTGAGCTCCACCGCCAGAAAGCTGTCGACAAGAGCATCTCCTGGAAGACGCTCACCCTCGGGGAGGACTGGAACGAAACAGAATAAATAAATCACAGGAATTACAGGAATAAAGAAATGAAGCCGCAGGACAAACGCGGCGGAATCAGCGGGGATGCCCCTGAACCGGAAAAGGGATCAATTATGTTCAGACTTATCGCGACAGATGTGGACGGGACACTGCTTCAGGAGGGAGCCCATGACCTGGATCCCGCGTATTATGACATCATCCAGCAGCTCAGCGCGAAAGGGATTTCTTTCTGTGTCTGCAGCGGCCGCCAGTATCACAGCATCCGGCAGATGTTCGCCCCGGTCGCGGAGGACATCTTTTACATCGCGGAAAACGGCACGCTGGTCCGCACGGCACAGGAAATCCTGCACATCCGGAGTCTCGAACCGGAAGCCTGCGTCCCGCTGATCGAGGAGATCCGCAGAATTCCGGGCGCCGACATGGTGGTCAGCGGACCGGACCTGTCCTGGGTCGACAGTGGGGAAGACAGCCATCTCTATCATCTCCTCAAAGACCACTATCAGTACCGGCTGGAAAATATCCCGGACCTCACCGCGGTCCCGCCCGCGGAGATTATCAAGATTTCCGTCTATCATGCGGAGGGCGACCGCGGCCTGCAGGGGCTCCTGCGGTCCCGCTGGAACCGGGATCTGGAATTGTGCGCCTCCGGCGTCACCTGGGTGGATATCTGCCCGAAGAATGCCGGAAAAGGCACCGCCCTCGCCTTCCTCCAGCAGCATCTCGGCGTCAGCAGGGAAGAGACCCTCTATTTCGGCGACAACATGAACGACCTCCCCGCCTTCGCGCGGGCAGGCCTGGCCGGAACTGTAGAGAACGCGCGTCCGGAAGTAAAGGAAAAAGCCGATTTCGTCGCCGACCGCTATGAAGACCTCGGGGTGCTGAAGAAACTGCGGCAGATTTTCGAGCTGTAACAACGCGCAGGAAACCGCGGAGAGCCTCGCCCGGCATCGGTCTGACCGCCGGCGGAAAAACTGTCTGTAACAACACGCAGGAA
>JAUNJS010000108.1 GCA_030533125.1 Eubacteriales bacterium
CCGGGGCCGGTCTTCTCCCGTGTTTCCCTCCGGGGTCCGGGGCCGGTCTTCTCCCGTGATGTCCGGGACGGGAAGGAGTTCGACATGCCTTGTCGTGTTTTTGCCTCGCCGGATCTTGCGGGACAGTTCCCCGGTCTGCATGTTCGCGCCGGGACAGAGTATATTGATGAGGGTGGATTTCCCCGCGCCGCTGGGGCCGGTCAGGACTGTCGTCTTCCCCCGCAGGATCTCTCTGAGTTTCCCGAGGCTTCCGGGGATGAAACTGCTGATAAACAGCACCGTACATCCGCAGGCTTCGTAGGTGCTTCGCAGCTCATCGATCTCCTCCTGCGTCGCGATGTCCCGTTTTGTGAAGCATAAAACCGCGTCCAGTTCTCTTTCCTGCATGGTGATCAGAAACCGGTCCAGCATATTGTAGCTGGGTGCGGGATGTGTGATGGCAAAAATCAGCAGCGCCTGGTCCACATTGGCGACATTCGGGCGCACAAGCTCGTTTTTTCTCGGGAGAAGCGCCCGCACGTTTCCTTCCCTGGGATCGCTCACAGTATCTGTGATATCGATTTCAACGTCGTCTCCGACGAGGGGCTTCTGGCCCAGGGCCCTGAAAATGCCCCTGGCCCTGCATCTGTACAGCGCTTCTGCCGTATGGACCTCATAATACCCGGCTATGCTCTTGACTATCTTTCCCTTCATGTTTTCCCTGCCGGCCGTTTTATTCCCTGATAAAAGTCAGCTCTCTGACGATTTCCATCGTATATTCCCTTTCGCTCTCCACGCTGTATTCTGTTCCCTCCGTGTCGCCGGTCTGCGCGTCCTCCCATACGAGATTCGTATAGGTCAGATACAACGTGCCTCCGGGACATGTGATTCCTGTCACGGAAACGCTGCACGGAAACTCCGTCGTTGTCTTGTTCCAGATGACATCTCCGTCATCCGTCTCAATGGCGAGCGTCACAAGTGTGCCGTCCACGAAATCAGGGTCCTCAAAGCGGCTCGGAGCTTCGATTCTCGCGGAATAGCTGTAAAGCAGCGTGCCGCTGACGTCCAGGTCCACCTGCGTCATTTCTTCGACGTATTCATCCTTCCCGATCGACTGGCCGATCACAGTTCCGGGCGAATACCGTCCGCTTGTATCCGTGACCGTCGATTCCCCCGGCGTGAGTCCGGCGCGCAGGAGCGCTGCAAAAGCCTCCTCTTCGGTCAGTCCCAGAAGATTGGGCACCTTTACCATTCCCGTCAGATCCCGGCCCATGCTGATCAGGATCGTGACCTCCGTGCCCGTGGGAACTGTCGTATTTTCCTGCGGGTCCTGGCTTATGACACAGCCGGACTCGATCTCATCGCTGTATTCCTGTGAAGCGGCGGGAACCAGCCCGAGAGACGTAAGCTCCCGCTCCGCATCCGCCTGTGTTTTTCCTGTCAGAGAGGGAACGGAGACTGTTTCGATTCTCGATACGGTCAGCCTGACCCTCGTGCCCTTTTCGAGCTGCGTGCCCTCCGCGGCACCGGCGTCAATGACGATGCCTTCCTCGTACACCTCCGAGGGCGCATAGACGATTTCCCAGGCGAGCCCTGCATTCTCGATCGCCGCGCGGGCATCCGCCAGCCTGCTGCCGACCACCCGGGGCATCGTGACCGTGGTTACATTCGGTGCCGAAGACATCTGGCTGTCCGTCTGATTATCGTTTTCGTCCGTCTGCTCCTGCCCGTCCGTCTGTTCCGCACCGTCCGCGACAGACTGCTCCGACGCTTTTTTCCCTCCCTGGAAGGGCAGATTCGTGCCCGCTCCGGTGCGCCGGTTGACCGCAACCAGCAGAATCACGGATCCGACAACAAGGACCGCCAGTACAGAGAGAATCCGGATCAGGATATCCATCCGGCGTTCATCCTCCTCCAGGCCGTTCTCCCCGGACTCTATGTCGTCATCCTCGTCGAGATAGGACTCCTCCGGATCCCGGAGGACTGCCTGCCCCGCCCCGGGCGGTTCCGCGTCTCCTCCGCGGGGGACTGCGAAAGAGGCGCCGCCGGCCTGGGTGAGGGCCGTCCCGTTTTCTGTCCGGCCGCCCTTCCCGGATACTCCGGCGTCCGGGGGCAGCGCGGCGGCTCCCATCGCAGATTCCTGCGCGGGAGACACCTGGGACTCCGTGCCGGCGGTACTGCTTCTGCGGCGGATCTCCTCCCGGTCCTTTTTCGACATCGAGCGTGTCTCGGAAAGGAGATCTTCTTCTTTTCTTTTGACAACGACGCCCTCCGGCTCGTTCAGGGAGCGGCGCAGATCCGCTGCCAGCTCATCCATGGTCTGGTAGCGCATGTCGGGGCTTTTTTCGCAGCATTTTAAGACAATCTGCTCCACACTGACGGGGACGTCGGGAACCAGGTCCCGCGGAGAAGGGAACGGTTCCTGAATATGCTGCAGGGCGACGGCGACCGTAGTGTCCCCTTCGTAGGGAACACGACCGGTCAGCATCTCATACAATGTCACGCCGAGGGAGTAAATATCGCTCTTTTCATCGCTGTATCCCCCCCTCGCCTGCTCCGGGGACGTATAGTGGACAGACCCCATGACATTGGAGGTGATGGTGTTGCTGGTGGACGCTTTGGCGATCCCGAAATCCGTCACCTTGACCTTGCCTTCTTTGGAGACGATGATATTCTGCGGCTTGATGTCCCTGTGAATAATATGGCCCCTGTGCGCGGCCGCCAGGCCCATCGCCACCTGAATGGCGACCGTCACGGCTTCCCGCGGAGAGAGCCTCTCCTTTTTTTCAATATACTGCTTCAGCGTGATGCCGTTGACATACTCCATAATAATGTAGTGTGTGCCCTTCTCCTCCCCCACATCGTATACATTGACGATATTGGGGTGCATCAGCCCTGCAGCGGCCTGTGCTTCTACGCGGAACTTGGAGACAAAAGTCGCGTTCTCGGCAAATTCCTGTTTCAGCACCTTAACTGCGACCATGCGGTTGAGCCGGTGGTCTTTCGCTTTATATACAAAGGACATGCCTCCGGTGCCGACTTTTTCGAGCACCTCGTAGCGGTCCGCGATCAGCATTCCTATTTTGATCATTGTTATACCCCATGCCTGCGTGCGGTATCTTCGTCGAAAAGCCCCGTTGATATCAGAGCAGCATTCTGCCTGTGTCAAACGGATTGACAAGAACGGCGGAGATATTATCCCTGCCGCCTGCCATGTTCGCCTCGTAAATCAGTCTCTCGCCCGCGTCCATCAGGTTCCTGTGGGAAAAGACGATCCCGGCGATCTGACTGTCTGTCAGCATATTTGTAAGTCCGTCCGAGCAGAGAAGAATCAGATCCCCGTCCGTAAGCGAATGGCGGAAAAAATCGACGGAGAGTTCCTCCTCCGCGCCGACCGCCCTGGTGATAATGTTTTTTTCCGGAAGGGTCCTGGCTGTCTCGCGGTCGATCCGGCCTGCCTGCACCATTTCCTCAACGATGGAGTGATCTGTCGTGATCTGCCGGATCTTTCCGGGCGCATGGAGTACGTACAGCCTGCTGTCTCCCACGTTCGCCGCAAGAAGCTGGCTTCCGGAAATCGTCGCGGCCACAAATGTGGTGCCCATCCCGAAGAGCGACGGGTCCTTCCCGGCGGCTTCGCGAAGGCCCCTGTTCGCTTCCAGAAGGGCTGCGTTGAGAATGCGCGCGGGGTCTTTTTCCCGTGTATTCATGACGAATTCCGCCACGGTATCCACTGTGAATCTGGAAGCATAGTCTCCCGCGTTATGTCCTCCCATCCCGTCCGCGACGATATACAGGTTCGGAAGGGAACCGATCCGGATGTCGGTCGTAAAGACATAATCCTGGTTCGTCCTTCTCAGTCTCCCGGTATCTTTGATCGAAAATGATGATGGCATATGTTCCCGCCCCCGTTTGTATTCAGTCGGTATGCTTTAATTGCCCGCGCCGGATGTATACCGGCTGCGCAGCTGGCCGCATGCCCCGTCGATGTCTTTTCCAAGTGCTCTTCTAATACTAACATTTACACCATGATTTTCAAGTTCCTTTTTGAACGCGGCGATATGTCCGCTGTCGGGATGGGCAAATCCGCGTTCCCTTACCGGGTTGACGGGGATCAGGTTGATGTGCGCCCGGAGCGGCAGGGCGAGGCCGGCGAGGCCGCGGGCATCCTCCCTGCTGTCATTCACTCCGCGGATCAGACTGTATTCGAAAGTAATCTGGCGTCCGGTCTGCCGGTAATAGGCTTCGCAGGCCTTCATGAGCTCCGCGATCGGCCAGCGCTCCGCCACCGGCATGATCTTTCTGCGCTGTTCATCCGTCGCGGCGTGGAGGGAGAGCGCGAGGGTCACGTGCAGCCCCTCCCCTGCCAGACGGTAAATATTCGGCGCGATCCCGCAGGTGGAGACTGTCACATTCCGCTGGCTGAGATTCATCCCTTCCGGGCAGGTCAGAAGGCGGAGAAAGCGCACGAGATTCTCATAGTTGTCGAGCGGCTCCCCCATCCCCATGACGACGACGTGGGAAACGCGCTCCCCGGTCTCTCCGGAAATAGCGTAAACCTGTTCGAGCATCTCCGAGGGCGCGAGCGAGCGCGTCAGCCCGCGCAGGGTGGAGGCGCAGAATCTGCAGCCCATGCGGCAGCCGACCTGAGAAGAGACGCAGACAGAGTTTCCGAAGCGGTAACGCATGAATACGCTCTCCACAAGACACCCGTCCGGCATCCGGAACAGGTATTTCCGCGTGCCGTCCACGCGGGAAATCTGCCTGTCCGCCAGTTCCGCCACAGGAAGCGGATAGTCCCGCGCCAGTTCCCCGCGAAGCGCGGCCGGCAGGTTCGTCATCTCCTCATAGCTGCGGACGCGCCGCGCGTGGATCCATTCGAAGAGCTGTTTCGCCCGGAACGCCGGCAGGTTCTTCTCCCGCATCAGTGCCTGCAGCTCCTCTATTTCCATGGACTTCAGGTCCACGGAAGCCGGCGCCGGGAAGTTCGAGTCCGCGGGATGCATGGCCGCGGGATTCAAATCCATGGGTTTCAGGTCCGGTGTCATTTTCCCTCCCTACTCTTCTCTGCGGAATCTGGCGATAAAGAAACCGTCTGTTCCGTGCACATGGGGCAGCAGCTGCAGAGTCGCTCCCCGAAGGCCGGGGATGCCTTCCGGCAGATACGGCGACAGGTCCTCCGGCACGAGGCCGAGTTCCTTTTCGATCCACGCGGCATTATCCTCGTTTTCCGCGCGGCTGATCGTGCAGGTGCTGTAGAGCAGGACACCGCCCTTTTTCAGGTACCGGACCGCGTTTGTCAGGATTTCCCGCTGCAGGTTCCGGAGCGACCGGATTCCCTCCCGGCTGGCCCTGTATTTGATATCTCTTTTTTTGCCCATGACGCCCAGGCCGGAACACGGAAGGTCACAGAGAAGGACATCCGCCGCCCCCTCCTCTTCCGCGGGGACAGGGATCCTGGCGTCCCGCTCCGCCACCGCAATGTTCGGCAGCCGGAGCCTGCGCGCGCCCTCGCGGATCCTGTCCGTCTTGCGGCGCGTCAGATCAAAGGCATGTACGCTTCCTCCCCCGCCGGGCAGAGTCTGGAGCCTGTCCGCGGCAAAAAAGCTCTTGCCTCCCGGGGCGGCGCAGACGTCATAGACGGTCTCTCCTCCCCGCAGGCCCGCAGCTTCCACGGCAAGCATCGAACTCTCGTCCTGCACGGTCCATCGTCCCTCCGAAAAACCGGGAAGCCTGCGCAGGTCCGCTGTCCTGCGGAGCGTGTAGTGGTCGGGATGCCAACGTCCCTTTTCCACGAGCACACCAGCCTCCCGCAGGGAAGAGAGGAGGTTCTCCCGCTCCGTTTCATCCGGCGCGCCGCACAGGCGGATGGACACAGGGCGGATTTCCATCAGCGCCGCCATCAGGCGGTCCGCCTCCGCGGCACCCAGCTGCTGTGTCCACATCTGCGCGAGCCATTCCGGCATGGCGGCACGGAATTCCGGAACAGGCCGGGATTCGGCATCCCCGTCCCGGACGTCCCGCCGGACCGTCCCTTTTTCCGCGTCGCGGGCGATGTTCCGGAGAACGCCGTTGACAAAACCCGAAAGACGCGCCGGCCCGTGGCGCTTTGCCGCAAGGACGGCTTCGTTACAGGCCGCGCTCGCCGGCACCGCGTCCATATACAGGATCTGGTAGATTCCCATCCGCAGGATCTGGCGCACGACGGGATGCAGACGGGAGACGGAGCGTCCGGTATACTGCCGGATCAGGTCGTCCAGTTCCTGTCTGCGCTCAATGACGCCTTCCAGGAGGCGCTTGATAAACGCGCGCTCCGTATCCGTCATGTGCCCGCAGGCATCCAGGGTCTTTTTCACCAGGACATTGCTGAATGTCTGTTTTTTTTCATACGAAAGAAGGGCAATAAGGACGGCTTCTCTCTCGTCCGTAACTGCCCTTCCCTGTGCGGTTTTTTCCGGTTTTTTTCCGTCGCCGGCAGCCTGTTCCCTGCTCATCTGCGCCGCCGTCCGCCGTTCACGATCATAAGAAGACGCAGCAGCTGCAGAATGGAGGCGGCCGCGGAGGCGACGTAGGTCATTGCCGCGGCGGATAAGACGCGCCTGCTCCCCTGCACCTCTGTCTGTCCGAGGATCCCGTAGTCCTGGAGCATGACCAGCGCCCGCCTGGACGCGTCAAATTCGACAGGGAGTGTCACGAGCTGGAAGAGGACGCCGAAGGAGAACAGATACACACCGACCATGGCCAGCGTGCTGTTCAGGCCTAAGATCACGCCCAGCATAACGATCCAGATGCCGAAGTTGCTGCCGATATTGGCGACAGGCACCAGGGCTGTGCGGATCTTCAGGGGGACGTAGCCGTTCTCATGCTGCATGACATGGCCGCACTCGTGCGCCGCGACGCCGATCGCCGCCACTGAAGTGGAGTTGTAGGTCGCGTCAGAGAGATTGACCACGCCGCGCGCGGGATCATAATGGTCTGTCAGCTGTCCCGGGACATGCTGCACCGTGACGCCTAAAACCCCGTTTCTGCGCAGAATCAGCTCCGCCGCCTGCGCGCCGGTCATGCCGCTCGCGCTGCGGATCTTTTCATATTTTTTATAGGTGGACTTGACGCGGGCGCTGGCGATGAGGCACAAAACAGCCCCGATAATGACCAGCAGATATGACCCGTTGTACATTCCGTAACCGCCATAATAATACATCTCGAAAGCCTCCTTTCGAAAACACTGTCTGTCTCTGTTTTTCTTCCCGCGGGATTTTAGTCCCGCGCGATTCTCGCATTGTGATCAGACTCCGAGAACTGTTCCCGCGGAAACGGGATTCCCCCGCAGAAAGGCGCCGGTTTCCATCCGTTTCCTGCCCTCCGCCTGAACCTCGAGAAGCGCGAGCACGCCCTCTCCGCAGGCTACGTATACAGCCCTTTTGTCTGTGCGCAGGACTGTGCCGGGAGCAGGCCGTCCGTCCGCGGATCCCTCCGGGAGGGACTGCGGGTCGGCGATTTCCGCCTTCCAGATCTTGAGGGTCTGACCGTCCAGGGTCGTAAAAGCGCCCGGCCAGGGGAGCATTCCCCGCAGGCGGCGTTCAATCCGCGCGGCGGAAACGGACCAGTCGATCTGTCCCGCTTCCTTTCGGAGCATCGGCGCATAGGAAGACAGCTCCTCCTGCTGCGGCACGGGCATCAGCGTTCCCGCCTCAATTTCCGGCAGGTACCGGACAATCATGCTGCCTCCGAGGGCCGCCAGCTTTTCATAGAGGCTCTCTCCTGTTTCGTCGCCGGCAATCGGCACGCTTTCCTGCGCAAGGATGTCTCCGGTGTCGAGTCCCGCGTCCATCTGCATCAGAGTGACGCCGCTAAGCGGATCCCCGTTAATCACGGCCCACTGGATGGGAGCTGCCCCCCGGAGTTTCGGAAGCAGGGAAGCGTGGATATTGATACAGCCGAGCCGCGGGATATCCAGGAGTTCCTGCGGGAGGATCTGTCCGAACGCAGCTACGACGATGAGGTCCGGCGCCAGTTCACGGATTTTCGCGACGGCTTCCGGCTCCCGTATTTTTGCAGGCTGAAAGACCGGGACGCCCCATTTTTCCGCGCAGAGCCTGACGGGTGTCCGGATCACTTTCCGCCCGCGTCCCTTCTGCCGGTCGGGCTGTGTCACCGCGAGGATCACTTCCTCTCCGGAAGCGCACAGCGCGTCGAGCGCGCGGACGGCAAAATCCGGGGTTCCCATAAATATAATTCTCAAAGCAGTATCCTCCAAAAGATCCGGATCGGGATCCGGCACCGGAAGTCCCGCGAAAATGCCGGACAGGCACTCTCCCGTCATTCCGCGCCGCTGTGCTCCTCTTCCTGATCCTGTTCCTTTTCCTGTTCTTCCTCAAGCTCGGAGGCATCGCGGAGACCGCCCTCCACCTTTTCTACGTACAGATGTCCGTCCAGATGATCCAGTTCGTGGCAGATCGCGCGCGCCAGGAACTCCTCCGCCTCCATCTCCCACTCATTCATCTCCAGGTCCCGGTAGCGGACCACGACACGGTTCGGCCGCGTGACAATGCCGACTTTCTGCGGCACGGAGAGGCAGCCTTCGTATCCCGTCTGCACTCCGTCCTGCTCCAGGATTTCCGGATTGAGCATGGTTAAGGGTTCGTTCCGCTCCTCGGTGATGTCAATGACGACCAGACGCTTGAGGATGCCGACCTGAGGCGCCGCGAGTCCGACACCCCCGGAGTCATACATCGTCTCGAGCATGTCCTGCGCGAGCGCGCGGATGCGCGGTGTCACTTCTTTTATTGTTTTTGCCTTTTTTTCCAGGACCGGATCGCCCATTTCTCTGATCGTTCGAAGCGCCATTGTTTTCCTTTCTATCTGTTTCCCTTTTTTTCTGATTCCCCTTTCAGTTTCC
>JAUNJS010000443.1 GCA_030533125.1 Eubacteriales bacterium
CTCCTCATCCATCATAAGCATGCGGAGCCTGTCTTCAAAGCTGCCGATATCAAGCCTGCCTTCATTATAAAGGAGAGCTCTTCTTCTGATCTCCGGATACATATCCTGACCGTCTTTGGTGCATGAGAGAAGCCACGCCTGATGATTGATACCTGCAATCTTGCACTGTACTGTATCATCATAGCCAATCCCCAGCTCGTTCAGAAGAGTCGGCGCGCAGACCTGAACGCTATGGCAGAGACCGACTGTCTTCACGCCGGTATAACGCAGCATAGCGCCGGTCAGCATAGCCATAGGATTGGTATAATTGAGTAGCCATGCATCCGGACACACATCCTCAATATCTCTGGCAAAATCCATCATGACAGGAATCGTGCGGAGGGCTCTGAATACGCCGCCTACGCCAAGCGTATCCGCAATGGTCTGTTTGAGACCATACTTCTTAGGAATCTCAAAGTCTGTGATTGTGCAGGGATCATAACCGCCGACCTGGATGGCATTGACCACATAGTTGGCACCGGCCAGCGCCTTTTTGCGATTATCGGCCCCCAGATGCTTCTCAATCCTCGCCCTGGATCCTGCATTCCTGTTAATAGCCTCCAGCATAGCTGCAGACTCATTAAGACGCACCGGATCAATATCATAAAGCGCAATCGTGCTCTCGCATAGAGCCGGTGTCATCATGCTGTCACCCAGCACATTTTTAGCAAATACCGTTGAACCGGCTCCCATAAATGTTATCTTAGGCATAACTCATTCCTTCCCGATATGCTCATCTTCTTTGTTGCAGTTATCAACTACCATCTAAATTATACTGCCTGTGACTCCACTGTACAATAACTCCGCCGTTCACCTGCTCAAGATCACTCTGTTTCAAATTTTCTGCTCTTTCTGCTTGTCTTCCGTCTTTAATCTCCTCTCTGCTACAAAGCAGCTTCTTTTTTTGAGCCTATTGTAAAAAAACAAGGTTTCTGCTTTGGCACTGCTCCATGATTGCTATACGTTCTTCCTCACTGCAGTCGACAGTTAAAAATACTGTCAGATCGTTAAATCCATCATAGCTTTCGCACTCGCAGTCATAGAGACCAAGGTAATTTAGGCTGGGCAGTAAAGATACCCAGCCGAAATCCTTTATCCGGACATGGGAAAGGCCAAGATATTCCAGTTTTGGCAGATGCGGATCGATAATCTGCATATCTATAAGTGCCGTTGAGTGACAATAAAACGCTCTCAGTTCCGAAAGAACTGACAGATCATCCAGACTGAGGCCATAGCAATTGTAAACGCGAATATTCTTCAGAGGAACTTTTAACAGCGCGGTCAGAGCATCGGGCGTAAAATCAGATATATCGAGCGAAGACAAAGAAGTAAAGCCGCTTAACTCCGCAGGGTTCTTCAGGCCGACCAAATGAATGCCAAGATATTCAAGAGGACAATTTTCCAGCCCGGCAAGGGAAGTGATCCCTGTGCCGCTGATATTGAGTGAATGCAGTTCAGGGAGGGTGGAGATAACTTCTGTATCTTCAATGTTCAATCCCGGAAGACTCAGGCTGCGGAGCGAGGTATTATTCTGAAGCGGCGACAGATCCGTCAGAGGATTGTAACCCAGCCCCAATTCCTCTATAGCGGTATCTTTTAAGGGGGAAATATCCCTAATCCGCTGGAAGTAAAGGCTGAGCGAGATAAGGTTCGGCATATGGGAAATATCTTCCAGAGAGGAGATTGTTCCCCGTTGATGATAGAGCCCTGTACTATGGAAATCCTCATTATGGCAGAATGGTTCATCACCTCTGAACACAAAATCGTCTTCTTTCGAGTAAACTTGCTGCCCCATAATGCGAAGAGATGTGATCTGCATGAGATCTTCTTCTGTCACAGGAACATTCTCCTTGTTGAGAATCTGCCTGACAGCCTGCTCGATCAGTGGTTCATGAAACGTGTAAACAGGAGAAACTGCAGCGCTATCGCCGGCAGCTCCGGTATCGTTTTTGTTTTCCTGAGAGTCACTGTCCACGGAATCCGTGTTCTCTGATACAACATCGGTTTCATTTTCCCGGGGAATCGCTGCCGCGTCTTTATGCCAAGTGTTATAGATCATCCCCCCGGTCAGTACCAGACCGACCGCAATGAGACCTGCAAGGATTCGAAAAGGCCAGCGAGAAACAGGGCGCTTACTTTCGGATTGTGAATGGGTACCATAGCGGGCGGAGGTAAGATCTGAAAGGAGCTCCCCGGCAGACTGGTAACGGCTGTCCGGATCGAACATGGTGGCTTTCCTTGCGATGCGCGAAATGACCGGATCGAGGTCAGAGAGACTTTTTTCTGATATCTCATATTCGCCCGTTATGCAGTAATGAAGGAGAACTCCCATGGAGTATAAATCGCTCCTCGTATCGGTCTCACGATATCCGAACTGCTCCGGCGGCGCTGTGATTCTTGTGCCCATGATCACGGTATCACTACTTTTTTCTCCGTCATAAAAACGGGAAATCCCCATATCAATCAGATGGCAGATCCCATCCGGATCCACGACCACATTCTGCGGCTTGATATCCCGATGAATAATCGGCGGAGTCAGCTTATGCAGAAAATCCAGCAGTTCTGCCAGCTGGATCAGATAATCGAGTGCCTGGTTCTTAGGGATTCCCGGCTTTGTAAGGCCGGATTCGCATAGTTCTTCCAGAGTTTTTCCCTGAATATAGCTTCGAATATAGTAATGGACATGTTCGAATTCCTGCATACTGAAGACTGTCGGGAAAGTTGAAGCGGCAGGGTGTTCCTGATTGTGGATAAACTCCAGAATATTTTTCTCATCGATCAGTGCTTTGACATATAACGGATCGGAAGCGGTTTTCAGTAAAACGAACCTGTCTGTAT
>JAUNJS010000444.1 GCA_030533125.1 Eubacteriales bacterium
ATGAAGCCTGCATGCTCTCCCAGAAGAAACGCTCCGGCTTCTGCGATCTCATCCGACGTTCCGGTCCGTTCTGCTGCTGAGGTGTCGATCATATTCTGATAACCATCACCAGTGGCAGCAAATTCATCATACGCAAGAGGCGTCACGATCACGCCGGGGCTGATCGTATTGATCCTGGCCCTGCGCTCTTTCCAGGTTGTTGCAGCAGCCTTCTGCGCCTGCAGGTGATTGACGCGCTTGGCGATCATGTAAGCAATGCCGGATCTCTGATAAGCGGTCTCTTTGATGAATGGGAGTTCCATCAGTTCTTCTGTCGGCGTCTTTAATATCTGCAGCTCGATCTCATTCGGGATTGAATACATGTATCCGGTCTGGCTGGAGATCACAAGACCCGCGCCTCCGGCTGCCATGACCTTTCCGAAAGCATCCAGCGCATAGCCGGTACCGACCATGTCCAGCTTCAGAATGTACTCCGGAGAGGCCTGATTCGGAGATGCTCCTGCGGTGTCAATGAAGTATTTCAGATCGCCGAGAGAAGCCGCCTTTTCGGCGAATGCTTCTACAGAATCCTTCTCCAGCGCATTGACGATCATTGTCTCCACATCATAGCCGCTGTACCGGAAATCCTGAGAGACCCGCTCCAGGTTCTTTTCGCTGATATCGCCCAGCAGGACCTTTCTGCCTGCGGCAATTCTTCTTACAATGGCTGTTCCCATGCTGCCTGCGCCGAGAAGCGCGATTACTTCCTTTTTTTTGTTTCTGTCAAAAATCATTTCAAGAACCTCGTTTAATAATCTAATTCTGTGATCCAGTTCTTTACGGATTCTCTGACGCTGTCCTGTTTATTCCGGCAATCGTTCCCGCGGATCGCAAGTCCTCTAAGCACCGTGCTTCCGGGAATGGAAGAAGAGAGCTTTTTATCAAACCCGGAAAGGCCGGAGCCCTCGTGGGTGGAGAAAGGCACCAGGCTTTTCCCGGCAAGCGCGTCAGCATTTTCCTCGAAGAATGTGTACATGATCATCGGCTAGTCGCCTCACCAAACCGGAGCGCCGATGAAGATAGTATCGTATTGCGAAAGATTGGGACCTTTTCCTGTATAAGCCGGTCTTAAAATCCTCCGAGGCCCCTGTGACCATAAACCTTCAGGCTGTTCAGGGAATCTTCCAGAACAGTAAACTCTTCGCCTGTCAGCTCCACATTCGCGGAATCCAGATTCTCAATGATCCGTTCTTTGTTCTTGGACCCAGGGATAGGCACCACGTTCGGATACTTGTGCAGCATCCATGCAAGTGAGATCTGCGCAGGCGTTGCCTTTTTCTTTTCCGCAAAGCTTTTCAACATCTCCACGATCGGCTGATTGCCTTCAATATTCCTTCTGGACAGCTGCGGCACCCAGTTGCGGACATCATCGTTTCTCTCAAACTGCGTTTGGGGTGTGATCTTGCCGGAGAGCAAGCCGCTTGCGATCGGAGAGAACGGCACGAAGCCGATGTTGTTTTTCATGCAATAAGGAATGATTTCCGCCTCGGAATCTCTTTCCACCATGGAATAGATATTCTGGATGGCCGCGAGAGGCGTCACCTGCTGTGCCCGGTCGATGATGTCTACATCCACCTGTGACAGCCCCCAGCCACGGATCAGGCCGTCTTCGATCAGCCTTCCCATAGCCTCTGCGACTTTCTCCACCGGAACGCCGCTCATTCTGTGGAGGTAATAGATATCGACGTAATCGGTCCGCAGGCGGTCAAGGGAGCCTTCCAGATGCCCCCGGATCGTTTTATATACACTGCCGACACTAAAGCCATGAAGCATCAGTTTTGTTGCAATGACTACATTCTCACGAACATCCTTCAGTGCCTTGCCTACGATCAGTTCATTGTGACCGATTCCGGCCAGGTTCGGGCTGTAGACCTCCGCCGTATCAAAAAAGGTGCAGCCATGATCATAGGCATTCTGTATCGCCTCGATACTGTATTTTTCTTCCGGGATCTTTCCGTATCCGTGGGAAAAAGCCATGCAGCCCATACCCACTTCGGATACTTCGATATCCCGCAGCATTCTCTTTTTCATAAACTTCCTCCGTCAATAATCTGCGAATCTCTCATCCCGGTCCAAAGCGGTCATCTGCGCCATTTCTACCCGATCATCTACCCACCGCGATCCAGCTGCCGTCCCGAAGCTCATAATAATGGGTGCCTTTCATGCGATAGGTGCCTCTTGCACCGTAGGCATTGGCGTTCAGCACAGAGGTGTATGTGATCTGCGCTTTGTCACCGTCCGCTTTGATCACCGGATCTGCGATCCCAATGGAAAAGTAGTTCAGGCTTCCGTCGGCGATATCCGCGAAGTACTCTTCTCTGGTCTGCTGTCTGCCGCTCATATGGGTGTATACCATATCCTCTGAGACGAGTTCCCTCATGGTATCGATATCCGCCTCCGTCATGGCCTGGCAGTAACGTGCCTGGGCATAGAGAATCGCCAGTTCTTCTTCACCGAGGGAAGAGAGATCGATCCCCGTGATATTCACATTTTTAAACTGCTTAAAATCATATCCCATGAGTTCCGGATCTCCTTCCTCAGTCTCTGTTGCTGCCGTTTTCTCCAAGTTTTGTACCGATACCGCTGAACCTGTTTCGCTCTTATGAATACTGCAGGCGCTCTGCAGTAGTGCAGTAACCATTACCGCAGTCAGCAGAATCGCATTCCTCATTTCTCTTCGAAGGAAGGTCTCCAGCCTGCGAACTGGATGAGCTGCTCGTCCGTGCGGTGATAGTAGCGTACGCCTTTGTCTAGCTTCGCGATCTTTGCCATCTCTTCATCGGTCAGCGTAAAGTCCAGGATATCGAGATTATCCTTGATGTGATCGACGT
>JAUNJS010000445.1 GCA_030533125.1 Eubacteriales bacterium
CTTCCCGGCCTTTTTCCCGCGGGAGGAAAACCGGTTCTGCTCTATTTCCCGGCCTTTTTGACCTGCAGCAGGTAATTGATCCTCGTCGAGAGATGTTCTCCCATCAGGCTGGATGCCTTGACGACTACAGGCATCTTTTTCCCCGGAATTACAATCATCCTGCCTTTGAGGGCGCCGTCGACACCTTCCTTCGCCGCCTGCGCCGGCTGAATCTGTTTTCCGGAGACTTTCACGCCGGCGTTTTTATTAAAAGCAGTATTCACGGGGCCCGGGCAGAGGCAGGACACCTTTACGGGGCTCTTCGCGCGGCGGAGTTCCTCGTAGATGGCCTCGGTCAGGCGGACCACATAGCTCTTGGACGCGTAATAGCTGGAAAATGTCGGTCCGGCCATAAATCCCGCGCAGGATCCCACATTCATCAAAACGCCCTTTCCGTTTTCTACCATGTCCCGCAGAAACAGCTTGCTCAGAATGTGTACGGACGTGACGTTCAGGTCGATCAGCGCGAGTTCCTCCTCCAGATCCGTCTCAAGGAAAAGCCCGTATACGCCCCGTCCGGCGTTGTTGACGACAAAGCCGATATTTTCCTTCCCGACCCGCGCGCAGACGTCCCTGTGCAGTGAAAAACAGGCTTCGCGCAAGGACAGATCCGCCGGCATTACAAGCACGTCACGCGCCGGATATTTTTTCAGAATGTATCCTTTTGTCTCCTCCAGCTTTTCCTTATTCCGCGCCGTCAAAATCAGGTCATAACCAAGAGAACCCAGATATCCGGCGATTTCCTTTCCGATTCCGGCGCTCGCACCGGTCACAAGTGCATACATCTTTTTACCCCTGCTTTCTGTGAAGGATGTTGAAACCTGTTGAAATAATAAAACGTAAACCATATAATGCAACTATATCTTAACAAAAAGTTCATACTGCTGTTCTTTTTTTCAACACTTTTTAGAGTATTATTGTAGCAGTTATCAGCTAAACGGGCATGCCGGGGCTTCCCGGCTGCTCCGGCGTGTAAAAGGTTTTTGCGATGAGAATTATTACGAACACAGCGTCCTCCCTGACGCAGGAAGAAGGCGCGCAGCTCGGGATTCATGTCATTCCCGTTTCCGTGTCCATCGGAGGCAGATCCTACCGGGATTACACTGACATCAGCCCGGAGGAATTTGTTTCCCTGCTTCACGAAAATGAAATGCCCTCCTCCTCCCAGCCCTCTGCGGGGGTTATTCTGGAACAGCTGAAAGGCTCCGGCGAGGACACGATCATGCTGACGGTGGCGGACGGGCTCTCCGGCGAATATATGACCGCCATGGGGATCCGGAGAAATCTTCCCGATAGGCACAGAGTCCATATCATCAATTCCGGTACCCTGGCAGGCCCGCTCCGGTATATGGCCGTCAAAGCCGCCGCGCTTCGCAGTGAGGGTGCCACGACAAAAGAAATTGTCACGCAAATGATGGACTGCGCGCGCAGTTCGATCTCCTATGTGATCCCCGCCGATCTCCAGTACCTTCGAAAAAGCGGGAGAATTTCCAACCTGACATCTAAAATCGGCGGCGCGCTGCACCTGCTTCCTGTTCTGACGCAGACACGGGATAAAACACGCATCACTCTCATGACCGTAAGAAGGACATGGAAAGCATCGGTATCCTCCATTCTGTCCAGCATGAAAGAGGCCGGTGTAGATGAGAATTACCTGATCAGTGTCGCCTACGCGGATGACCGGAATCTCGCGGAGCGGATCCGGCAGCAGGTCCGCGATCTCTTTCCCCGCGTGGACAACGAAATCCTGCAGCTCTCTCCGTCCCTGATCGCACACGGCGGTCCCGGCTGCATTGTTCTGCAGGCGGTACATAAATAAAACCGGTTTTTTCCTGCAGACTCCGGCAGTATTATCCGCCGGGCACCGTTCTGCGGGAAACACACAAGTAAAACAGACAAAACAGACTGTGCTCCGGCTTCCGGCAGTATTTCCCCGCAAGGCACCGTTTTGCGGGAAACACACAAGTAAAACAGACAAAACAGACTGTGCTCCGGCTTCCGGCAGTATTTCCCCGCAAGGCACCGTTCTGCAGGCGGGACAGTCAAAAAACAAAAGCACGGTCCAGGGAGACAACCATGAAACTTTTATTCATCATCCTTCTCGGCTATCTGCTCGGCTCGATCCCGTTCGCCCTCGTAATCGGGAAGGTCTTCTATAAAACGGACATCCGGGAACACGGCAGCGGCAACCTGGGCGGCAGCAACGCGGGCCGCGTCCTCGGAATGAAGGCCGGAATGGGCACAATGGCAATGGATCTTCTGAAGGTCTCCGCCGTCGTCCTGATCGCAAAGATCCTGGACGGGAGCGACACCGCCATGGCGCTGGGCGCCCTGGCCGCAGGCATCGGACACTGCTTTCCGGTCTTCGCCGGATTCCGGGGCGGCAAAGCTGTGGCAAACCTGTACGGCTTTCTGTTCGGACTGGTCGCTTTCGCGGGCCGCAGCTGGCTGTACTTTCTCCTGCCCCTCCTGCTCTACGCAGTGATCCTGTACGCAGGTAGAATGACTTCCCTGTCCAGCATGATCTCCTCCGTCGCCGCCGCCATCTATATCTGTCTGCAGCCCGCGGAATCAGCGCCCGTCAAGGTCGTGATCGTGCTCTATGCGCTGCTGATCGTCTTCCGGCACCGCGCGAATATTGAGCGGATCCGAAACCACAACGAAAACAAAATTCACTGGCTGCCGTAATTCAGCGTAATTCAGCATTACGCAGGCTTTCTCCCGCGTACTTCCTTCTAAGGACTGACGGATAATCTTCTTTCCGGCAGGACACTCGTCACAGCGTATCAGAACAGTTTCTTTATTCTCAGCTCTGCCAGATAATCCTCTTT
>JAUNJS010000109.1:0-5574 GCA_030533125.1 Eubacteriales bacterium
CGGGTTCGAAGGAGATTTTCACCCGGAAAACGGGTTCAAAGGGGTTTTTCGCACGAGAGAAGAGTTCGAAGGAGTCTTTCGCGCGAAGGAAGAAAAACCTGCCGCCGCGCTGCCGGCCGACGGAAGAAAAACCGTGTTTTCCGCGTCCGCGGCGGCATACGGACAGCAGGCTGCCGGGGATGGACTTGTGCTTCCCGCGGCCATGGAGGCCGCCGGTCTGATGGGCGGCAGTATCCACGCGCGGAGCGCGGAAGGCAATACCCGGTTCTCTTTCCAGGTAGCCATGCACTGCGCGCAGTAAACGGCCATGCCGGGGCTTCCCGGCTTCGCCGGGGCGTTCGGGAGGAAATAGAGCCATCCGGGACGCCGGAAATTGACGCCTGCAGGTTTCCCGGCATTGCCGGGAAGTTCGGAAAAAAGCCCGCAGGCGGGGGTTTCCGGGCAGGACGTAAAAGACAGCAGGATTGTAGTAAAAAGGAAAAAGGGACAGGATTGCCGGAAAAGCGGACAGCGCGGGGAAGGCAGCGGCCGCAAATCGCAGGCGCGGAGGCAGGAACAGGAGAAAAGGATGACAAAAAGAATCAGCGCAGGGCTCCGCGGGGCAGCACAGCTGGCGCTGTTCGCCGGCGCGTGCGCCGGGGCAGGAGCCATGGTCGGCGCAGCCAATTATTTTTACGAATACGCCCTGGTACCGAAAAAACGTGACAGCCGGATCGATTCGGACTCTTCCCAGAAGGAATATGTCTCCGGGCGCCGGTGGATGAAAAACCATCCGATGCGCGAGGACGTCTATATCCGGGCGGACGACGGGCTCCAGCTGCACGGGAATTTTATTCCGGCCGAAAAAGGGAAACAGAATCCCGGGGCGGGGGCAGGATCCGCGGACACTTCGCTTCCGGGGAGCTCGAAGACGCGGCGCGCGGCGCAGGAAGCGGAGAACAGGCGCAGGCACCAGTACGCGGTCTGTGTACACGGCTATGGTGACGTGTCCGACAGCATGGGACTCTACGCCAGGATGTATCACGACCGCTATGGAATGAATGTTCTGCTGCCGGATCTGCGCGGATTCGGCAGGAGCGACGGAATCTATGTGGGCATGGGACACGACGAGAGCCATGACCTGCTGCGCTGGATTGACTGGATTCTGGAAAGGGACCCGGATGCAAGGATTATTCTCCACGGTATCTCCATGGGTGCCGCAACCGTCCTGATGACCACCGGGCGATGCCTGCCCGAACAGGTCGCGGCGGCTGTTTCGGATTCTTCCTATACCTCTGCCAGAGACATCCTCATGTACGTCTACAACAATCTTGACAAGTCAGGGGACAAACCCGCGGGATCCGGAAAAGGCGCCGCCCGGAAACGGATCCGGAGAAATATTGTTCCCGCCCCTGTCATGGTCGAGGCTGTCCGCGCAGCCGCCCTCTTCCGGGCGGGCTATGACATCGCGAAGTCGTCGCCTGTCGACGCGGTCGAAAAATCACACACACCGACCCTTTTCATCCACGGGCAGGCAGATACGTTTGTCCCCCCGGAGATGATGCCGGTTTTGTACCAGGCGGCAGCCTGTCCGAAAGCTTTTCTATGGATTCCCGAGGCAGACCACGTCCAGGCTGTGAACGTCGATCCGGAAACCTACTGGGCGAAAGTGGAACGCTTCCTCCACGCGCAGGATCTCGCCCTGTGACAGAGACATTGATTGGGCCGGCTCACGGCCGGTTTTGCAAAAAAACACCCCTGCCGTAACTGACAGGGGTGTTTTTTTACCTTCATTCGTGTGATCTGCGCGGCGCCCGGGCTTATGAGGCCCTGTAAGGCCGGGGGTTTCCGGATTTATTCCGTTTCGCCCTTCCTCCCGCGGGACATGCCCGGCGACCGGGCTGATGAGGCCTTGTAATGCCGGTTTTTCCGGCTTTATTCTTTTTCAGTCTTTCCGAAGCATTACATGCCGCCCGTTGACCTGGACGGAAGGGATCATGCGGTTGAGGTAGACGGAAAAGCGCGTGACGCCGCTCTTGCGGATGGTGGCATCGAGCTTGCTGTTGACTTCTTCGAGTTCTTTTTTCAATGTACTGATGTACAGGTCGTCCGTGTGGTGTGCATCGAAGATCTTCAGAATCTGGCTCTCGATATCGGAATCCGGCGAACTGGAGAGCGACACCCATACGGCGCTGTCGCGGCTTTCGACGGAGAGGGAGGGGAGGTCCTTGAGGAACTCCGAGAGCTTGCTGTAGTGATAATTCCGGATATCAAAATCGGGGAAGATCTTGACCAGGCGGGAACCGATCTCGCCCAGTCCGGTCTCTTTTCCCTCGGCGTTGTTGTCCTCAATCATCTTGACGATCGTGGCCTCGATGGTTTCGGGGGAGGTGAAGAGCTGCTCGTCGCCGTCGGGATCCGAATCCCCGGCTGTGCCCGCAGCGGAGTTCCCGGAGGAAGTGACATAGCCGGAGGAAGTGTCGGAGAGGGATGCGTTTCTGCCGTAGCTTCCCATGCCGGCGCCCGCGCTGCTGTAATAGTGCACCGGAGGCATGTAAGGAGCATTCTGCGCGCCGGGACCTTGCCCGCCGGAACCCGGTCCGGCGATAAGGCCGCCATAACCCTGCTGGCTGCCGGAACCCCCGCCGGAGCCTGTTCCGGAGGCACCCTTTTTATTTGTGCGGGCAGTGCGCCCGCGGCGGGCGGAGACGGCGGAAACGTCGTCTTCGTTATCGCTCCCGTTGATGACATCCAGGAAAATAAAACGTTCACAGGAGACGCGGAAGGATTCCGGCGTCTTTTTTTCCCCCATGCCGATCACGACCTTGCCCGCTTCGCGCAGACGGGTCGCCAGTTTATTGAAATCTCCGTCGCTCGAGACAATGCAGAAGCCCTGCACATCGCCGGTATAAAGGATGTCCATGGCATCGATGATCAGGCCGATGTCGGAGGCGTTTTTCCCGGGGGTGTTATTCGGCTGCATCACGGGTGTCAGGGAATAACCGGAGGCCCGGTTCAGCCATGAGTGCAGCCGGTCCTGCGACCAGTCCCCGTACATTCTGCGGACTGTGATTTTTCCGTATTTTGACAGCTCACTGAGAATCCCCGGGATATATTTCGAGCTGACGTTGTCAGCATCAATCAACATGGCGATATTAATGTCGTCCATAGGAATGAGAACCTTTCTAAAAACAACGATACAAAAGCAAAAATGCAAAACAATAATACAAAAACAGCAGTTCAACATGCGTGGCGCGGGACAGCCCGCAGTGCCCGCGCTGAATAATACTTACAAATATTTCGAATAGCCATTGTCTTTCAGATACTGGTCGATCGAATATGTGTCTGAACCGGAAGACTGCCTTGAGATCAGTTTCCGGTACTCCATCTCTATACTGTAGGCTTCCTGCAGTTCAGCGTTTGAATACACTCCACAGGAGCTTCTTTGTTTTACTCTTTTCAGAAATGCGTCAAGAGAATTTTTTTCCGAGCTTTTCATGGCTCTGCCGCCTGCTACCTTGTTCAGCTGATCGCTGTTCAGTTCGATGTTTTTGTTTTCTTCACTCATGATCATATCCCCCTTTCTGCGGCAGCGTTTTTGCCGCAGATGCCTGACTCACTGATGCACCGTCAGGGCATCATATTGTTTCTCGTGTTTTCATTTTCTGTCCCTGCCGGCGGCGCGCTTTTATGCGTCCGTGGGAACCAATTCCGCAAGTGTGCGTTTTTCCGTTTCCTATATAATAACACTATTCGACGCTACATTCAGTCTTTTTTTATAACAGGACGGATTCGGTCAGCGCGGCCGGGTGCGGCAGACCTTTTTTACAATTCTAAAGAAGCTTGAAAAAAAAGGTTTCTGCCGTTATGATAAGAAAAGCGCGCTGAACAGGACGCGCACGGGGAGGTATTATATTTGAAAAAATTCATCTCATGGAATGTGAACGGGCTGCGCGCCTGTGTGAAAAAGGGATGCTTTTACGAATTTGTCCGGCAGGAGGATCCGGACGCGGTCTGCCTGCAGGAGACGAAGCTTCAGGCCGGCCAGGTCGAGGTCGATCTGCCGGGGTATCATCAGTACTGGAATTACGCGGAGAAAAAGGGCTATTCCGGTACGGCGATATTTGTGAAGGAGGAGCCGCTGCAGGTCCGTTACGGGATCGGTGTGGAGGAACACGATCACGAGGGGCGGGTCATTGCCCTGGAATATCCCGCGTACTGGCTTGTGACCGTTTACACGCCAAATTCCCAGGACGCCCTCGCGCGTCTGGACTACCGGATGGTCTGGGAGGACGCGTTTCTGGCTTTTCTCAAATCGCTGGAAGAGACAAAGCCGGTGATCTTCTGCGGGGACCTGAATGTCGCCCACAAAGAGATCGATCTGAAAAACCCGAAGACCAACCGCCGGAACGCGGGTTTTACGGACGAGGAGCGCGCGAAGATGACGGCGCTGCTGGAGGCCGGATTTACGGATACATTCAGGTATTTCTACCCTGACGCGGAGGGGATCTATTCGTGGTGGTCCTACCGGTTCCGCGCCCGTGAAAAGAATGCCGGGTGGCGCATAGATTATTTTATCACCTCCAGGAGTCTGGATCCCTGTCTGACGGACGCGAAAATCTATACGGACGTCTTCGGCTCGGACCACTGTCCTGTGGGCTTGTTGATACAAGAGAAAGGAGATACTGCAGAATGAGCAACGAGAACACACCTAAATCGAATACCGGCAAAGTGCCGCCGCCGCAGCCGAATTTCAAGGCGGAGGCCAATGCGGGTTCACGTGTAAAAAAAATGATCGCTGTAGTCAGCGGTAAGGGCGGTGTGGGAAAATCCTCCGTCACCGCGATGAGCGCGCTGTGGGCAGCCCGACAGGGATTCTCTGTCGGGATCATGGACGCCGATATCACCGGCCCCAGCATCCCCCGCATGTTCGGCGTAGGCCCTTATGATCTCTCCGCCAACGAGACCACTATTTTTCCGGCGACCTCCGTCACCGGGATCAAGGTCATGTCCATGAACCTCCTGATGGAGAAAGAGGATACGCCGGTCATCTGGCGCAGCCCCGTCATCACCGGCGCCCTCAAGCAGTTCTGGACCGACGTCGCCTGGGGCGATGTTGACTACCTGTTCGTGGATATGCCTCCGGGAACCGGCGACATTCCGCTGACGGTTTTCCAGTCCCTTCCCGTGGACGGCCTTCTGATCGTAACCACTCCGCAGGACCTCGTGAGCATGATCGTCCGCAAGGCAGTCGGGATGGCAAAAATGATGAATGTCCCGATCCTCGGGATCATCGAGAACATGAGCTATGTCAAATGCCCGCACTGCGGGGAAGAGCTGCGTATTTTCGGCAACGGACATGTGGACGAGACCGCAAAGGCGGAAGGAATTCCTGTGGTCGCCCGCATTCCGATCGACGCCGCCATGACCGCCGCCTGCGACACAGGCAAAATCGAATACTACGACGGCGATTTCATGGGCGGGCTGGCGCAGGTGCTCCCCGGGGTGTGAAATCACATGGATGAATCGCGCGGAGTAACCGCACGAATAAATCGCACCGACATATCATTTTAGATGAATCACATGGATAAATCA
>JAUNJS010000109.1:5584-8854 GCA_030533125.1 Eubacteriales bacterium
TATTAATAAAGTACACTGATGCTTAATAAACAAACAGCATGGACGGCACAATCCATCCATGCTGTTTGTTTTCCTATCTTCCCCTGCGCTTGCTTCCGCGGTTTTTATCCCAGATGATATACAGTCCCTTCAGGAGCAGATCCGGGTCCAGTGTGATTTTGTGGCGGCAGTACGGGCAGATTGTGTTGGCAAGTCCTCCTGTGGCCACGATGCTCCACTCGTCCTCGCCGGCTGCCTGAAGAGATTCCGTGAAGCGGTCCAGGACGCCGTCTATGGCGCCGGCGGAGCCGAAGATAATACCGGCTTTCATGCATTCCACGGTGTTTGTCGCGATGACTTTGTTCGGCGGTATGATTTCGATGTTGGGGAGAAGGGAGGTGCCCTGTGTCAGGGCGTTCATCGAGATCCCGACGCCGGGCAGGATCGCCCCTCCGATATAGCGCCCCGACTGATCGAGCACCGTTACGGTCGTAGCGGTTCCCATATCAATGATGATGCAGGGAAGGGACATCGATTCCTTGGCTGCCACGGCGGTTGCCACCAGATCCGGCGCAATGGTGCCCGGATCGTCAATCATAATCGGCAGTCCGGTGCGGACGCCCGCCCCGACGATGAGCGCGTCCACGTTCGCCACCAGCTTCACCGCTTTTTTCAGGACCGGTGTCAGCGGGGGCACGACAGTGGAAATGACCGCGCCTTCGATCGAGTGCAGATCAACCCCTCCCATTTCCAGAATGAGCTTCATATTCGCCGCGTACTCATTTTCCGTTTTATGCAGGTTCGTTTCCATCCGCACGATCTGAACGATTTCTCCGCCCGGGTTGATGCAGCCGATGACAGTATGGGTGTTTCCTGTGTCGATAGCGAGAATCATGAATGTCCCTCCTCGTGGAAATAGTGTTCCGGATCCGCTGATCAGCGTCACCCCGGCGGCCGCGTATATCAACGGGTTCTCTCAATATTTGCTCTGAATACCGGCCGGACATCTGTGCGCGCCGCGCGTTGGCTGCCCTCCTCCCGGAACCGGAGATGATGTTTCTATTTTAGTTCGGGGAGGACTTGAATGCAAGAGAAAACCCGATTCATGTCATGGAACAGGCTGCGGAAAAATCCCGTCCGGAAACGCCCTGTGACGCGGGCTTTGTCTTTTAACCCGGGAGCCGGGACGGTCCTTGCAGCCTGCGCGCAGCAATACGCCTCGAATTTCGTGGCAGCCTGAACGTTAACATAAAACACATAGAATCCGGGATCTCTGAACAGGGAACTGTTCCGCCTCCGGGGATTGTGTTATACTTCTCCGGGAAAGCGATGATCATAAGGAATTGGAGGCAATTGGAGGCAGGTTATGGCAGCCGGTTTTCTGCCTGTGTCAAGGACGGACATGGAGGAGTTGGGAATCACGCAGCTCGATTTTGTATATGTGTGCGGGGACGCGTATGTCGACCACCCCAGCTTCGGGGCGGCTATTATTTCGCGTGTCCTGCAGGCGCACGGATACACGGTGGGGATGGTGTGCCAGCCGGACTGGAGGGATCCGTCGAGCGTGGCGGCGCTCGGAGAACCGCGCCTCGCTTTCCTTGTCTCATCCGGAAATATGGATTCCATGGTGAATCATTACACTGTGAATAAAAAGCGCCGCGGCAGGGACGCTTTCAGTCCGGGCGGGGAAACGGGGCACAGGCCCGATAACGCGGTCGTGGTCTACGGGAATCTGATCCGCCGGTCATTTAAAAAGACGCCGGTGATCCTGGGCGGACTGGAGGCGAGCCTGCGGAGGATGTCCCACTATGATTACTGGCAGGACAAGGTGCGGCGCTCGATCCTGCTGGACGCCGGCGCGGATTTGATCTCCTACGGGATGGGAGAGCGCAGTATTGTACAGATCGCGGACGCGCTCGCTTCCGGGCTGGATGTGCGGGATATCACGTTCATCGACGGGACGGTATATAAGACCCGGCGGGAGGAGGACATTTACGACGCGGTCCGGCTTCCGGACCATGAGGCGGTCAGCGCGCCGACGAAGGAGGGAAAGCGGGCGTACGCGGAGAGCTTCGCGCTGCAGTACGCCAACACGGATCCCTTTCAGGCAAAAAGGCTCTATGAGGCGTACGGAGGCAGGACCTTTGTCGTGCAGAACCCGCCGGCAAAGCCGCTGTCCGTGCAGGAGATGGACGATGTCTATGCCCTGCCGTACATGCGCACCTGGCACCCTGTGTACGACGCGGCGGGCGGGGTTCCGGCTCTCGGCGAGATCCGCTTCAGTCTGACCTCGAACCGCGGGTGTTTCGGCGACTGCAATTTCTGCGCGCTGACTTTCCACGAGGGGCGCATTGTACAGGCAAGAAGCCACGAATCGATCCTGCGCGAGGCGCGGCAGATGCTTCGGGAGCCGGATTTCAAGGGCAACATCTACGACGTCGGCGGGCCGACGGCGGAGTTCCGCGGCCCCGCGTGTAAAAAACAGCTGACGCGGGGCGCCTGCAGGCACAGGCGCTGTCTTTTTCCGGAACCCTGCCCGAATCTTGAGGTCGACCACAGCGATTACCTGGCCCTTCTGCGCAGGCTCCGGAGCCTGCCGGGGGTGAAAAAGGTCTTTGTGCGCTCCGGCATCCGTTTTGACTATCTGCTCGCGGACAGGGACCGGACTTTCCTGCAGGAACTGTGCCGGCATCATATCAGCGGGCAGCTGCGCGTCGCGCCCGAACATGTATCCGACAATGTCCTGTCCAGGATGGGAAAGCCCCATAGCAGCGTCTACCGCGAATTTGTCCGTCTTTTTGAGCAGGTGAATCAAAAAACAGGCAGGGAGCAGTACATCGTTCCCTACCTGATGTCGTCACATCCCGGCAGCACCCTGCGGGACGCGGTCGCCCTGGCCGAGTATGTCCGGGACCTTGGATACATGCCGGAGCAGGTGCAGGACTTCTACCCGACGCCGGCAACGGTTTCGACCTGTATGTATTACACGGGGCTGGATCCCGCCACGCTGGATCCCGTCTATGTTCCCCGCGACCCGCGGGAAAAAGCCATGCAGCGCGCCCTCATCCAGTACAGGGATCCGGCGAACTATGACCTCGTAAAAGAGGCTCTGCTGCGCGCCGGGCGGGAAGACCTGATCGGTTTCGGGGAAAAATGTCTGATCCCCCCGCGAAAGCTTGCCGGAGAAAAATCCTCTTCGAAAAAAGAGACCGGAAAAAATGTCCTCGCAAAGAGACCCGGAGAAAAAACATCTACGAAACACAATTCCGGGAGAAAGAATCTTCGAAGGAA
>JAUNJS010000110.1:0-6765 GCA_030533125.1 Eubacteriales bacterium
TGCTCTATGTAAATACTCTATGTAAAGATCTACTCTATGAAAACAGACGATAAAAGAACAGAATATATCTGCCTCGGCCTTCTGGCCCACGTCGATGCGGGCAAGACGACGCTTTCCGAGGCCATCCTGCACCGGACGGGGGCGATCCGCAGCGCGGGGCGCGTAGATCACGGGGACGCCTTTCTGGATACGGACGCCATGGAACGCGACCGGGGGATCACGATTTTTTCCAAGCAGGCGTCGTTTACAACATATCCTGCGAAACGCCTGCCGGGAGCGGGGAACGCGCGGGCATGTGAAACACCGGGTAAATCGGGAGAACCGGAAAAACCGGGGAAATCGGGAAAACCTGAAAAATCTGAAACACCGGGAAAGCCTGTAAAACCGGGGAAGGCCGGCATGTCTGCGGAGACGGAATCCGCTGCTGCCGCGCCTGCCGCGGAGCGGGTGTGGACCCTGGTGGACACGCCCGGACACGCGGATTTTTCCACGGAAATGGAGCGGGTGCTGCAGGTGCTGGACTACGCGGTCCTGATTATCAGCGCGGCGGACGGGGTGACCGGTCAGGTCCGCACACTGTGGAGACTGCTGGGGCACTACGGCGTTCCGGCTTTTCTTTTTGTCAACAAAATGGATCAGCCCGGGGCGGACCGGGACGCGGTGTACGCGGAGATCCGGACGGAGCTGGGCAGCGCCTGTGTCGACCTGCAGGAGGCGGTCAAAAATATCTGTGGAAAGAGAGCAGCAGGACCGGACGGCGTGTCCGGACGTGAAACGGCGCAGGAGAGGGCTTTTGCGGCAGACCAGCCGCTCACCGCGGAGCTCCAGGAGGAGATCGCGGTCTGTGACGACGCGCTGATGGAGCGCTTTCTTGAGGGAGAGGAAATCACCCTCGGGGACGCCGCGGCCCTCACAGGAACCCGGAAACTCTTCCCGGTCTGTTTCGGCTCCGCGCTGCGGGAGGAGGGCGTGGATGACCTGCTCGCGCTGCTGGATCTGCTGGCTGAGGAGCCGCCGCGCGGCGCGGACTTCGGGGCGCGGGTGTACAAAATCACGCATGACGGGAGCGGGGCGAGGCTCACCTGGCTGAAGGTGACGGGCGGAACGCTCCTGCCCAGACAGCTGATCCCGGAGAGTGTGGACGAGAAAGGACAGCCGGAGAAAGCTTCCCAGCTTCGTTTTTACAAAGGAGTCAAATACGACGCCCTGCAGGAGGCGCCGGCGGGGATCATTGTCGCGGTTCCCGGCCTGTCCTCTACGCGCGCCGGGCAGGGACTGGGCGCGGAGGCGGACGCGGCGGAGGCGGAGCACCTTCTGCAGCCCGTCATGCAGAGCCGGCTGATCCTCCCGCCGGGTCAGGATCTGTACGCGGCCTATAAAAAACTGCGGGCGCTGGAGGAGGAGGACCCGATGCTCCGCCTCGCCTATGACGAGGAGAAAAAGGAGATCACGGTTCAGGTGATGGGACAGGTGCAGCGGGAGATTCTGCAGCGCCTGATCGAGGAGCGGTTTGCCATGCGCGTGTCGTTCGGCGAACCGCGGATCATTTACAAAGAGACCATCGCGGGAGCGGCGGAGGGCGTGGGACATTTCGAACCGCTGCGCCACTACGCGGAGGTTCATCTGCTTCTGGAACCGGGAGAGCCGGGCAGCGGCCTCGTATTTGAGAGCCGGTGCTCCGTCAACGACCTCGCGCTCAACTGGCAGCGCCTGATTCTGACGCATCTCGAGGAGCGAAGGCACAAGGGCGTGCTGACGGGCGCCGAGATTACGGACATGAGGATCAGCATCCTCGGCGGGCGCGCGCACGCGAAGCACACGGAGGGCGGCGATTTCCGCAAGGCCACGTACCGCGCGGTGCGGCAGGGTCTCATGATGGCGCAGTCCGTCCTTCTGGAGCCGGATTACGAATTCTGCCTCGAGGTTCCGCAGGAGAATATCGGACGCGCCATGTCGGACCTGCAGCAGATGGGCGCGGAATTCGGACAGCCGGAGATTGCGGGGGGAGTCGCCGGGAGCGGCGCGGATGCCCTGTCCGGTTTCGCAGGCGGTACAACAACGGGTTCGGGAGCAGGTTCGGGAACCCTGACGGGCAGACCCGGGGGAAGCACTCCGATGGCTGTCCTGCGCGGCACCGTCACAGTCGCTGCCCTCGGCAGCTATGTCGAGGAGGTCGCCGCCTATACCCGGGGGGCAGGGAGCCTGCAGTGTTCGCTGCGCGGCTATGTCCCCTGTAAAAACGCGGCGGCCGTCATCGCGGCGGCCGCCTACGACCCGGAACTCGACACGCGCAATCCGTCCTCTTCGGTCTTCTGTTCCCACGGCGCGGGCACGATCGTCCCCTGGTACGAGGTGCGCAGCTTTATGCACGTCGATACCGGCTGGCGTTTTCCCGATGAAGCGCCGGCCATGACGGAGGAGGAATCCCTGGATCTCGCCGCGGAGCGCGCCCGGAAAGCCGCGCTGGAGCGGGAAAAACAGAAGAGACTGCTGGAAGAGGGGGGATTCCCTTCCCCGGGAAGGCAGACAGGAGCGGGAAGGGAACCGGAAGCAGACAGGTATACAGAAAACGGAACGGATCCGGAGAACGGGAAAAATCTCCGAAGCGCTGCTTTTCAGGACAGAAAGAATGCCGGCGGACATGGCGGCGCCGCCCCTGCCGCGCAGAGACGGGACGACGCATTCAAACGGTGCCAGCAGGCGGTCTTTGCCGCGGAAAAAGAACTGATGCAGATCTTTGAGCGCACTTATGGTCCGGTCAAACCCCGCGCGGGCGCCCGCGGCAGCATTTTTGACGATCCGGAGTCAGCTGGCGGCCGGAAGAAGAAAGAGGGAAGCCGGGGCACAACGGGTACCGCGGACGCCGCGGGGACCGGCAGATCCGGCAGCAGACGGCCGGCGCGGCAGCAGGACCACTATCTCCTGGTCGACGGCTACAATATCATTTTTGCCTGGGAAAATCTGCGGGAGCTCGCCCTCTCCGACATCAAATCCGCCCGGGACAAACTGATGGATATCCTTTCCAATTTCGCGGGTTTCCGCGAGGAGAAGGTCATCCTTGTATTCGATGCCTACAAAGTGCCCGGCGGCCGCGGAGAGGTCCTGCGCTGGCACAATATCGATGTCGTTTTTACCAGAGAAGCGGAGACAGCCGATCTGTACATCGAAAAGACGGCGCATGACCTCGCGAAAAAATACAGGGTTACGGTCGCGACCTCGGACGCCGTCGAACAGGTCATCATCTTCGGCGCGGGCGCCTTCCGCATGTCCGCGAAAATGCTGCTCGAAGAGATCCTCTTTACAGAATCGGAGATGCGGGAACGCTACGGAATCGGCACGGATGAATAGCGCCGGAAATAGTGCGGAACCCCATGGACATCATATATGGACAAACAGGGAGGATTTGCCGCCCCGCATTATATGAAATGCAGAAAGTTCCTGTTTTCATAATCCTTTTCGTGCGATATAATGAATATCAGTAACAACCCGTTTGTTTCCCGCGCAAAAGAACACCCCTGCGGGAAGAAAGGAGATCATATGGCAAAACTGACCGTTTTTAAATGCAAGAAGTGCGGAAGCATGGTCGTGAAGATCAACCAGGGCGGATGTTCCCCCTCCTGCTGCGGAGAGCCCATGAAAGAGCTTCGCGCGAATGATACTGACGGCGCGAAGGAAAAGCATGTCCCGGCTGTCAAGGTCGTCGACGGCATCGTCAGAGCGGAAGTCGGCTCGGTCGCGCATCCCATGCTGGATGAGCACTACATCGGCTTCATCGCGCTCGAGACAGAAAAGGGCGTTCAGGTGAAATTCCTCAATCCCGGCGAGGAACCGGTCGCGGAGTTTACGCTTTACAATGACACGCCGGTCACCGTTTACGAGTACTGCAATCTGCACGGTCTCTGGAAAGCGGACATCTGAGAACCGAAAGCTGCCGCCGGAACGGCTGCGGCGCTGTTCCGGAGGAACAGATGACCGATCAGAATAACTGTACACACCGCCCGGAGGGTTTCCTCCGGGCGTTTTCCTGATTCCGGACCGGAACCATTTTAATGCCCCGGGGCAGCGGACCGCTTCCGGAGTATACAATATCGAATTTCGTCATAAATGCGCATAAATCAGCATAAACCGGAACAGACACTGTCTTCGGACAGCGGACCGCTTCCGGAACATAGACCACTGTAACCTGGAGACAGGCACAGTCTTCGGGTTGTATTCCGTTTTTAGATTGACACAGAAGGAACGCCGGATGGAAAGCAGAAGAAATAAAGACAGAACAGTCAGGGAAGACGGAAAACCGGATCGGGCGCGGACAGGCCGCATGGCAGCAGAGCAGATGAAAAAAGAAAAAGCAGCGCCCGGAAAGGCGCAGGAAGGCCGGGAAAAACCCGTACAGGGGAAAGCGGACAGGCCGAAAACAGAGAAGGCAGCGCCCGGAAAGGCGCGGACAGGCCGCGAAAACCCCGGGCAGGGGAAGGCGGAAATGTCAAAAAAAGAACAACTGAAGCCGGAAAAGCTGTCCAAAAAGAAATCCCGCTGTCCCGTCTCTGCCCTCTGCGGCGGCTGCACAATGATTGATGTCCCGTATGAAGACCAGATTCAGGGCAAACAGAAGGTCCTCGAGGAACTGATCGGCGAGTTTGTCACACCGGATCCCTTCATCCGGATGAAGGCTCCGGAGCACTACCGCCACAAGGTTACCTCCGTCTTCGCGCCGGATTACCGGGGCAGACCGGTCTGCGGCATTTACCGCGAGGGAACCCATGAGGTCATCCCGGTCAAATCCTGTCTGATCGAACATATCCAGGCAGACAGGATCATTCAGACCATTTTCAGACTGCTGGCAGACTTCCGTATCCGTGTCTACGATGAAGACATGGACCGGGGGCTCCTGCGCTATGTCCAGATCCGCGCGGCCCGCGCTACGAAAGAGATTATGGTGACGCTAGTCCTGACGGATCCTGTCCTCCCTTCCCGGAATACATTTGTCAAAAAACTCGTGAAGCTCCATCCGGAGATCACAACGATTGTGATCAATGTCAATGACCGCAATACCACCATGATCCTCGGAAACCGGGAGACGGTCATCTACGGCAGGGGATATATTGAGGATGTCCTCTGCGGGAAGCGCTTCCGCATTTCCTCCCGCTCCTTTTATCAGGTCAATCCCCTGATGACGGAGAAGCTCTACAATATTGCCATCGACTGCGCGGCCCTTTCCGGCAAAGAAACCGTTCTGGATACTTACTGCGGCATCGGAACCATCGGCATCATCGCCGCGCCTTTGGCCCGCCGCGTTATCGGTGTCGAGCTGAACGCCGAAGCTGTCCGCGACGCGCAGCAGAATATCCGGATGAACGGCCTGACAAACGTCGAAATCCTCCAGGGAGACGCCACCCGTTTCATGATGGAACTGGCGGCAGCGCACGGGGATCATATTGCCGCAGGACAGGAGAATAGTGGATCCGCGGTATCCGGAAAAATCTTTACAGGGAAACCGGGGAAGGGCGTTCTCACGGAATCAGAGGAAGGGATTCCCGTGAAATCATGGGAAGGCTTGCTCATGGAAACAGAGGAAAGTATTCCTGCGCAATCATGGGAAAGTTTGTTCCCGGTACCGGGGGAAGACACCCCTGACATCCTGTCTCCGGACGCATTGCCCGGGAATGTCGATGTGATTTTCATGGATCCTCCGCGCAGCGGCTCCACAGAGGACTTTATGCGCGCAGCCTGTACCCTCCGTCCCAAAAAGATCGTCTATATCTCCTGCAGCCCGTGGTCCCTCCAGCGCGACCTCGCTTTCTTTACACAGAACGGATACAGCGTCCGCAAGGCGATTCCCGTGGACATGTTTCCTTTTACAGGCGGGATCGAGACGGTAGTATTACTTACACATAACGTCTGAAGTTCTGAAGAATCAGGTTAATTCAAAATGGTAAAGAGTACGATGCGCACGCAAAGAACAAAACGATCGGTTTTTATATTACATCTGGTTCTGGTTGTGCTGGAAATTATTGCCGCCAGATACATGCTTGCAAAAGAAGGACTGCCGGTATTCAGGTACTACACGGTTGACAGTAATGTGCTTCAGCTGTTTGTTTCCCTGTGGTATCTTGTCTGCCTGATCCGTAAAAAAGACATTCCGTCTGTGCTGGCGGTTCTGCATCTTGTCAGCGCGGTATGCCTGACGGTTACATTTATGATTGCTGCATTTGTGTTGATGCCGCAGTCAACCTTTGCCTATTATTTTCTGGAGAATGTGGCTCCCATAAACCACTTCCTCGGACCGGTGCTTTCGTTGATCTCGCTTATGCTTTCTGATGTACAGATTCCCAAAAAGGCATTATTTGCGCCTTCTGTCGCTACAATTTTATACGGAGGGGTGGCGCTGATTTTGAACATGGCAGGAGTACTGAAGGGACCGTATTTCTTTCTGGAGATCAATACTACGCCATTAAAAACAGTTGTGCTGTGGTTTGCCGTCATTTTTCTTTTGTGTATCGGGTTGGCGCGGGCGTATATGGCATTACACCGGTTTCTTTGCAGGCATCGAAAAGGGGACAGATAAGAAGGGCGGCTGAAGGAGGGGATATCAGTCGTGTGAGACTTCACTAAACAGAGTATGGGAACCTCCACGGGAAGGAGATCGTTGTGCAGAATAAATCAGAAACCATAACGATTCCTGATCTGCCGGGCGGCGGAGACATCTATCTGTTGAACACGCTCCTGAAAGAGCCGGATGAGAGACAGGCGCATGAATCATGATGA
>JAUNJS010000110.1:6865-8844 GCA_030533125.1 Eubacteriales bacterium
GGAGAAAGATAACGGAATGCCTGTTTTATCTTCACAATCATTCTTGCAACATCCCCTCTGCCCTGATAAACTATATCAGGGGGTCACTGAAAACCGGAACAGAGAAACAGTAGTGAATGGAAGGATTGGATATGGTTGATGTTTTAAAGAAAATGATGCTGCATGTGGCGGAGTTTATGGAGATCATCCTGGCTATCTATCTTGTAGCTGTCCTGGTGATGATCATCGGGCGGACGGTTGTCTGTGAGACGCCATTGATCTGGGCGGAGGACGCCTCGATCCATCATTTCCTGGAAGAGAGTCTCATGCTGGCCATTGCGATCGAGTTCGTGAAGATGCTCTCCATGCACACGCCGGGTACACTGATTGAGGTTCTGTTGTTCGCTATCGCAAGGCACATGATCGTTGAGTCGCTTACACCTCTGCAGACCCTGCTGCTTGTCTGCTCGATCGTTGTTCTCTTTGCGGCGCGCAAGTACCTCCTGACAGCGCATGACCAGAAGGGCATGAATGAGCACGTGCACGGCGCCCGCGGGATTCTTAAGGAAATGGCCAAACTGCGTGAAGAAAAACACGCTGTAGAGACCGCGTTCGAGGAAACCGAGCAGAGAAAGCACCGGGAAAGGGCAGAGAAGGAACTCCTTAAGAAAGAACGCGAGAACAACGCGTAATACCCTGTTCAGGATCATTTCAGGGGCAGAAAATATGAATCCGACCAAAAACAGCACCGGTTTACGGTGCTGTTTTTCTTTAGATGTTTTTCGGTTTCAGAAAGACTGTCTCAGAAAGACCGATCGATTGAAAAGGACCGGAAGATCAGGAAGAACCTGCGTACGCGGAGGAAACTGTGAGCGCAGAGCCCTTTGTCCGCAGAGGAATATCCTAATACAGGGAAGTCTGTGGACTCAGAAGAATCTGCGGATGGAGAGAATCTTCATAAAGGCCGCGTTGTATCCGATGCAGATGCCGTATTTGTAATCGGCGGCATGGACGATTTTGTTATCACCCATGTAGATGGCGACATGTCCGTTGTAACAGATGACATCCCCGGGAAGCGCGCTGGAGAGGCTTCCGACCTCCCTGCCGCACTGCCGGATCGCCGCGTCATAGTGGGGAAGGCTTATGCCGAAGTGCGCGTAGACGGCCATGACAAAGCCGGAGCAGTCCGCGCCGTCGGTGAGGCTCGATCCGCCCCATTTGTACGGATTCCCGACAAACTTCAGGGCGTAATCGACGACCTGCTGTCCCTTATTCTTCGAGGGGTCTTTCTTTCCGATGGAAGCAATGGAGCCGTCTTTATGGAAGCGGTAATACTCGCCGTTGATGTATTGGTTTTTCCGGATCTGCACGCCGTTGCTGTCGAAATAATACTGTTTTTTCCCGATGGTCTGCAGTCCTGTCAGCCGGTAGTATTTTTCGGGACTCAGGTAGTAGTGCTTTCCGTGGATCTTCCGCCATCCCGTCTTGAGCCTTCCGCTGCTTCCCCCGTAATACCAGTGATCCATATAGTGGATCCACCCTCTCAGGAGAACCCCTTCGGCGGAGAAAATGCAGCCTCGTTTTCCGATGATCCGGAACCCTGTGACAGCGTATCCGCTCCCGTCAAAATAGTATTTTTTCCCGTTGACGGTGCGCCAGCCGTTTTTCAGGTATGTGCCGTTGGAACGGCGGTACCGCAGCCGGCTTCCCGATCGTTCCAGCTTCCCGGCCTGCAGAACACGCGCCGCTGTGCCGGAGGGGTCTCCGGTGATCAGGGTGTTTCCCGCCGCGCCCGGCGCGGAAACAGCCTTCGACGGTTCCGCCGGAACGGCGGCCTCCGCGAGGAGCATGGAGAGGGGAGCGCCTGCGGCCAGGCAGAACGCCAGAACAACGGGAACGACAGAAGACAGAAGGCATCTGAGAAAACGGGACATTGAGGACCTCCTTTAGGATGGCCGCACAAATAAATGAGTCAACCGGCGTAGGATTTTTCTTCGAGA
>JAUNJS010000446.1 GCA_030533125.1 Eubacteriales bacterium
CGCATGGCGATCAGTAAAATTGCATGGCGATCAGGAGTCTTCGATTCAAGGGCATAGCCGGAGCTCTAACGAAGCAAAGCTTCGCAGACGCGGGAATCGAAAAAAGACAATCAGATAATTCTGCGTAAATTAAGCGGCAGGTCCCGAACTGTTCCTTCCGGATCTCAGGAGGAAAACAGCCGATACAACATGCGGTTGACATCATCCAATAACGCTGTTGCTCTATGAAATCAGTTGGCCGGGAACCGCCAGCCTGGGCAAAACAACCGGATACGGCTCAAACGCCGGCTGCAGTAAAACGGTTCCTTCCAGCTTTCGGAATTTTCTGATTTTTACTCGTATTCTTTATAATCTTTTAACAATTTTACTATTACTATTTAAGAATCATCCTGTATAGTAAGTAGTGTAAACGAAAGCCAACAGAACACTTTCCCCCTTCGCCTTTCGTTACAAACCATAGATTTTCATACTCCCCCTTTATGTCGAAAAGCCCTTCGCAATGGCACTGAGTTCTCAGATTCATTGCGAAGGGCTTTTCTTTGTTTAGAAATCTTTTCTATTGAGAAAAACCGTTAATGAAAAAAACAGTTTAATATGAAAAAATCATTCTTGAGATAATTAATAAAACAGCGTAATCAGACTGCGCAGTCAGGCTGACGAGGCTTCCGGCCCGCATTGCTGTCACCAGGTGACAGCAATGTCCAGCTGGTTCGCGTTGTGGCTGGCAAAGCCGCCCGTGTCACATACAATACAGGTTCCAAGGCTGCACTCGACAAGGCTTCCGCGGGGATGGACGCGCAGGTTGGCTGCGCACATGATGTAATTTCCCAGCATTTTGCAGCCGTCGTCGCGTACCCAGTATTCGTCCGTGTTGCCCATGCGCCGCATGATGTTCACGACGCCGCTCATGTTGAGGTTGTAATAGGTTTCCTTGCCGCTGGGGCCGTAGACGGATCCCTTACTTCTGGAGAGGACCGGGCCGTCCCAGTTGGGATTGCGGGTCTGGGTGCGCAGGGCCTCCTGGAACGCGATTTCAGCGAGGATCCGCTCTGTCTCCTCCCGGATTTCCTGCGCCCGGGCGGAAAGCTCAATTTCTTTTGCCTGATGAATCGGGGCGGCTATGATTTCCCTCTGCAGGATTCTCTCCTGTTCTGTTTCGCGGATTGCCTCCAGGGCAGCCGGATCCGTCGTCACACTGTCCGCTGTCAGGTAATGGAATTTTCCTTCTATAACCATCCGGACATACCGGTCGTTTCCCATGCCGTTCAGATGCACCGTTGTATATTTCGGCAGGGACACAACCCTGTTTCCTTTCGAGCCCACATCATCCAGCACCCAGGCCTGTTGTGTCAGCCAGGCGTCGGTATCGGCTCTTTCAAAATAAAAATCAGATTTTTTCGCCAGAGAAAAGAAGGATTCCCCCTGCGTTTCCGCAGTGTCTGCCGCAGTATTCATAAAGAAGCCGGAAAAAGCATTTTTTTCGTCTTTTATGGAATCTCCGTCTTTTATGGAATTCCCGCCCTCCGTGGAAAAAGAGGACTGACCGGAACGTGTTTCCGGCATTCCCCCGCCGGTCCCGCCGCCGGCTCCGGCTGTCAGCGATTCTTCCTCCGCGGTTTCTCCTGCAGCCGGTTCCGGCTGTTTCCAGAGCTGCCAGCAGCCTGTGGGGTCACAGAAGATCCCGGTGCTGTCCCTGCGGGATATCCAGGAAACACTCCGCACAGCCAGCGGCGCAGAAGGGCTTTCCACTGCCAGAAGGCGCGCGGCTCCCTGCAGCTCTTCATCGTATCGATCCGCATCTGTTTCCTGAAAAGCTGTTTCGAGCAGGAGGTCATATTCTCCGGAGGAAAATCCGCTCGCATTTTCCGCGCTTTCCGAAACAAACCGGCCAAGCTCCGCCGCGGGCAGGTCTGAGGACAGGAACACATTTCCGCAGATCATGTCAAATGTCCCTGCCTTCTTTTCCTGCGCAATTTCGTCCGGATCCGCCGTCTTCACGCGCACTTCGATCCCGAGTTCATTCCACGCAGACGCAAGATATTCCGCAGCCAGGAAGGCCGCGCCGTTTTCATCCGCGATACAGGTCAGGACAGGGAATTCTTCTCCTGCTCCGTGAGAAGCCGCATAGCCCGCCTCTTCAAGAAGCTTTTTTGCCTCGGCGAAACTGCCTGTCCGCTCTGTCTCTCCGCTTCCGTCGGAAGCATCCTTTGTGGATTCCGCATCTTCTGTTTTTGCTGCTGCGGATCCCGTCAGGATTCCTGTGAAATCCTCCGCGGGAGCATACATTCCGTCCAGAATCACTGACACAAGGTACGCGCGGTCAACAGCAAGGGACAGCGCCCTGCGGACTCTCATATCCCCCAGCGCTTCATTGTTACAGTTAAACAGGATTCCCAGCAGATCCGGGACAATCTGTGTCTGATATACGGGCGCGCTGTCCGACTCTGCGTTCTCCTCCGCAGTTCCTGCGAAATATGCCCGCATCCCCGTTTCTGTAACGGTTCCTTCGCTTCCCGCCGTTTCCGCCGCAGAAACCGTCGGTTTTCCGGACCCTGTTTTTTCGCTTCCCGCCGTTTCCGCTGTGAAAAACGCCTGCGTTCCGGTTTCGATCTCCGCGGGAATCTCTGCGATCGCGTCTATCTCCCCGTTGAGAAGATCAGAATACTCCCGGTTGCTGTCTCCTTCATATTTCCAGATGACCTTTTCAAACGGTTCTCCCGGCCTGTCAGGATTCTTATAAAAAGGGTTTTTTTCCAATACAGTTTCTTTTCCGGGTTCGTGGGAAATGATTCGATAGGGACCGTTTCCGGTCACATTTTCCCAGTCGGCCGGGGAATCCTCGGATTCTTCCTTATCTTCTTTT
>JAUNJS010000447.1 GCA_030533125.1 Eubacteriales bacterium
TGACAGATGATGAATGCCAGGCAAGCTATGAGATAGACCGTGTATTGGATGCATGCAATACGGAAAACGAGTCTATGCTCGTTCGCAAGATTCTCCGTCTAGTGGATATTTATGAGGTTGATGAAGAAGATGCAGATGTTGTATATCTGAGTGTTTTTGCTATGGAAATGACAGACCGGGAACTAGGAGACCGTTCTTATAGGGATTGGATTGTACGGATGATCTTATCCACTGCCGGCTTTGCTTCCGGGATTGGAAACAATGGATAAACATGGTTCATCTCTTCCCCTATAATGAGTTCGTTCGAAGGATCCTTGTCAAGCATCCCGAAAAACTTCGAAATATCGGGATAGAAAATCCCATCAGTTCCAACGAAGACGGTGACATTCCGAATGTCTTTCAAATCCCCGTAGATCGGACTGATATGCCAGTCATGCAGGTCAAGATCGCCTTTCCATTGCTCCGCGCAATCGCGAAGCGGCGTTACTTTCAGGAATGGATCCACGGATTCATATTCTTTGATCTGTTCATTATCCATAGAAACATCGACCTAGGGAGAAAGCAGGATCAATCTGTCAGGCATATGAATTCCCTCCGCTTTGAAATGCTCCGTCAAAGCAAGTGCGAGACCGCCTCCTGCCGAATCTCCCATCAGAATTGTGTTCTTATCGGGATGAGTCTCGCAGTACTCCCTGTACAAGGGAACGATCAGATCAAACGCCTCCCGGTAGGTCGCAAACGGTACAAGCCGATATGCAGGCGCAATTACCTGAGCATCCGTTTCTTTTATGAGTTTCTCCAGCAATCTCCAGTGGGGGCCTGTAAAGTCCATAAAATACGCGCCGCCGTGAATATAAAACACCGTGTTTCGAGAGGTGCTTCCCTCATTAGCATAAAACACACGGCCGTTTTGATTATCCTCAAATCTGGTCTTCAGATTTTTCGGAGGCGGAGTAGGTTTCTCACCTTTGCTAAGAGCTCCTGCGATCATCCGTTCACTGTTTTTCTCTGTATACATTCCAAACAATTCAAGCAGATCAGACACTACTTTTGCACTGAAGCTTTTACTCATTTACAGTTCCTCCTCCTTAAGATATCCTTACTATACAAAAGAACTCTACTTCACGGGCAGCTTTATTTTGGGCATATGCCTCGTATACCGGCCGGAAGCTTTGTATGGAATATTTTCCTCATCCAATATTTCGAGGAACAGATCCAATGGCTTTCGATCTTTGCTGACAAGCTGGAAAGTAATGCAGAAAATATCTTTTAAAGCATTCACTTCAAGCATCAGATCCCCGTCTGTAATGCTATAGAAACCCTTTATATGCTCATCCATACCGCCCCAATCTGTCTGCCCGACATAGCTGACGACATATGTGTCCCTTGGATCACTTCGAAAGGTACTGTTTTTGGAGGCGTACTTCTTTTTTTCTTTTAGAGTAGGCTGCTCATCAATCCCTTTATGGTTCCTTTCAAGCTTTTTGAACCGCTCGAAGCTCAATTCCGGCTGATTCTGCGCTATTACAGCGCCTCGCGCACGCATATTAAGCTTTTCAACGGATTCGTCTTTCATACTCCATTCGTACCGGACATGGATAAACCGGACAAAATCCCGGTAAGAATGATCCGCGCCGATATCCTTACGGTAATCATCCGGGATTTTTCCCGAAAGAAAGGTTCCCTTTTTCTCCTTGAACATTTTGGAAGACACTTTGAACATCATAGCTGTCAGGATTGTGTTTGGACTTCCGTCAATTTCGGTCGCATATTTCAAAAGATCCCTTGCAGGGATATCAATCTGATAGTAGTAACAGTCCCTGGCAAAAGGATTAAGCAAGTACTTCAGGAATCTGCCCAATTGCAGGTTTGAATCACCGCCGGTATACCGCGAAATCGGCTCATCATCAGGCAGCTTGTCGGCATCCGGGAAATACAGCTCGCCATCTGTCACGGGGGTACCGGGCAGCTTTAGATCCTTGGGAGCAGCAATAGGTCCATATTTCTTGATCATATACTGGTAGAGGGTCGTCTTCACCCAAAACAGACCTCCCGTACCACCGCAGATTGCATGGGAATAGTTGAACCAGATGCAGTTGTCTCTGAAAGTGATTGCAAACAGATGACCATTCACCTCATCACTGCCAAGTGTCAGTCTTTTATCCGTTTCCGGCATAACAACTATAGGTTTATCGTTATGATTCAACGTGTAGTTCTGCCCTTCATCCAGCCCTGCTTTCACACTGAAATAGGGGAAACGGCTGATCGCCTCCTGCGCTGCCTTTGTCAGCAGCTCCTTATCAATTTTGGAATCAAGGCAGGCCTTCATTCTCACGGTAAAGGGCACTTTTTCCATATACTCATATAATAGATAGATATCCGGATTCATACTCATTATTTTTCCTCAATATTCTTCCTTTCCCTACGTCCCTGATTCCTGTTCTTTAAGGCTTTCTTCAACTCTCTGTTTGTAAAGACGATCAACTGTTCGCTTCCTTTTTTCACCTTTCGGCAAACTTTGTTTTGCTCCGGATATCCCCATCCGCCAAAACCTTTATTAGGGCCGATCAGCGAACCGGGCGGGCAATAGTGAGATAAAATGTATGCGATAGAAAGAGAAGATTTTTCGGGGGAATTTAGCAAATGTCTTACAATTACCGAAGCGTCCTCTTCAGCCAGTCCGTAAGCATTCAGTCCCATCGGCGTAAGAGCCATGCCGGGATGGTTCATCAAAACCCGGATATTGCTTCCCTCCATGCGTTTCGCCAATGCGTAGGAATACCTGGCAAGACAGAGCTTTGAACGGGCATAGGCGTGAAAGTTTTCATAGTTCTTCGAATAGAAGAAATCCCCGTACTCCA